>JBGTIL010000584.1:0-6059 GCA_041745695.1 Chitinophagaceae bacterium
TACTGGTAAGTAATTGGTTGAGTTGACACCATCCTGCGCCGCGAGTCACCTCGCGCTGACATGACAGCAATGGTTGCACCCAAATGTTGTTCCTGCAAGCCTGTGCATGTCGCGAGCTGCAGCTGGTCTAATCAGCTACAAGCTGCTTTTCCGAATACCCGACTATTTTCTTCCCCGTTATACCTGTCATTTAGTAATTTCCATTTCAATTTATTATATCCATGAATAAAACGCTCGCTCTTGTTTGTTGCCTTTTATCATTGACAGGTGTCGCACAGAAAAAAAAGACGCCTGTATCAGCCGACGGTGATGCGGCTTACTTCTCAAAAATGCAGTACCGCCTTGTTGGTCCTTTTCGGGGAGGTCGCAGTGCTGCGGTAGCGGGCAGTTATAAAGACCGCAACACGTTTTATTTCGGGGCAACCGGCGGTGGTGTTTGGAAAACGATCGACGGAGGTTCCAACTGGAAAAATATTTCTGATAAATATTTCGGCAGCACTATCGGCGCTGTAGCCGTTGCACCTTCAGATGAAAATATTCTTTATGCAGGCGAAGGCGAAAATACAATGCGGGGCAACGTCAGCGAGGGTCTGGGTGGGATGTGGAGGAGTGAAGATGGGGGTCGTACCTGGAAGAATATCGGGTTGAAAGATGGGCGGCACATTATTCGAATCGTAATCCATCCCCGTGACCCCAACACGGTATGGGCCGCTGTGATGGGTCATCTTTTTGGACCCAATGAAATGCGTGGTGTATACAAGACAACTGATGGAGGGCGTACCTGGAAAAAGACCCTTTATGTAAATAGCCAAACGGGCGCTTCCGACCTGGTGATGGAACCGGGCAATCCCCAGGTATTTTACGCAGGCACGTGGCGGCTCATCCGTACGCCCTACTCATTGGAGAGTGGAGGAGAAGGAAGTGGATTATGGAAAAGTATCGATGGCGGTGAAACCTGGCAAAATATAACCGCTAAAAAAGGCCTGCCGCGGGGTGTATGGGGAATCGTAGGGGTTGCAGTGGCTCCCTCCAATCCTGATAAAGTATATGCCATCCTTGAAAATGCGGCGGGCGGTATGTTTGTCTCCAATGACGGAGGCGAAAGCTGGACACTCACCAGTAATGATAACAACATCAGGCAGCGCGCCTGGTACTATACCAAGGTGTTTGTAGACCCTAAGAATGAGAATACGGTATATGCGCCTAACGTAAACTTCATGCGCAGCAGGGATGGCGGAAAAACCTTTCAGGCCCTGCGTACGCCCCACGGCGATCACCA
The DNA here is from genome assembly GCA_041745695.1 of Chitinophagaceae bacterium. Taxonomy (GTDB): domain Bacteria; phylum Bacteroidota; class Bacteroidia; order Chitinophagales; family Chitinophagaceae; genus Flavisolibacter. The sequence continues at coordinate 1,280 of JBGTIL010000584.1, forward strand.
CGACCTGTGGATTGACCCCTCGGAACCCAACCGCATGATAGTGGCGGATGATGGCGGAGCGCAGGTTTCGTTCGATGGCGGCGAAAACTGGAGCACGTACATGAATCAGCCAACTTCGCAGATCTATCGGGTGTCAACCGACAATTCTTTTCCTTACCGCATACTCGGTGCGCAGCAGGATAATTCCACCTTTCGCATTCGGAGCAGAACTGCAGGTGCTGCAATAACCGACCGCGACTGGGAGCCAACAGCAGGCAATGAAAGTGGCTATGTGGTGGCAGACCCCCTGAACCCCGATGTGGTGTATGGTGGTAATTACGGTGGCTATCTTTCAAGGCTCGATCATAAAACAGGTGAGAACCGTGCCATATCTGTTTGGCCGGATAACCCGATGGGCGCAGGCGCAGACGTACTGAAGTACCGCTTCCAATGGAACTTTCCGATCTTCTTTTCTCCCCACAATCCGAAACGCTTATACACTGCCGGCAACGCTTTATTCGTGACAGAAAATGAGGGCAATAGTTGGGAACAAATCTCACCCGACCTCACTACCAACGACAAAACCCGGCAGGGGCCCAGCGGCGGACCCATTACGAAAGACAATACATCTGTAGAATACTACTCTACTATTTTTACTGCCATAGAATCGCCACTGGAAAAAGACCTGCTTTGGACGGGCAGTGATGATGGCATCATTTCAGTTAGCAGGGATGGCGGCAAAAACTGGAGTAACGTAACTCCGAAAGATGTTCCTAAATGGATGATGTGGAACGCGATTGAAGCAGACCCATTTAAAAAAGGCGTTGCTTACTTTACAGGTACGCGCTATAAGAGCGATGATTTTGCGCCCTACATTTATAAAACAGCCGATTATGGTAAAAGCTGGCAACGCATAACTACCGGCATCAACCCGGTGCACTTTACAAGGGTGATGCGCGCCGATCCCAAAAAAGAAGGTTTGCTTTACGCAGGTACGGAGTATGGCATGTATGTTTCGTTCAACGCCGGTGAAAGCTGGAAACCTTTTCAGCTCAACCTGCCAGAAGTGCCCATTACTGACCTGACCATAAAAGAAAATGATCTCATTGTTGCCACACAGGGGCGCGCCTTTTGGGTACTCGACGACCTTGCAGTGGTACAGCAAATGAAATCTGCCCCGGCTGAAAAAAAGCTTCACGTATTTGAGGTGACACCGGCCTATCGTATGCCCGGCAGCACAGCTCCCGCACTGCCAGGCCTGCCTCGCAACGCTGGCACAAACCCTCCGACAGGAGTTGTGTTTAATTTTCATACAAAGAACGTAACCGATTCTGTGAAGGCAGAGGTCACCATTATGGACGCCAGTAAAAAACATATCAGAACGTTCGCCACCGATGCAAAGGAAATTACGGATAAGCTGCAGGTATCTGAAGGCATGAACCAGTTTGTCTGGAACCTCTTGTTTCCGCCAGCGGAGAAAATTGAAGGAATGATTTTGTGGAATGGTGCGCCTGCAGGTATTGTTGCAGCACCCGGTAATTATTATGCCCGCTTTCGGGTAGAGAAAGATTCGGTGGAAGTACCATTTACAGTCAAGGCGGATCCTAATTATAAAACCACACAGGGAGACTACGACCTGCAGCATCAGTTTCTGCAGACCGTTGTGGCAAAATTCAATGAAACGCAAAAAGCCATCAAGGACATACGAACACTGCGTACACAGATCAACGACTTTGTAACCCGCCAGGGCAAAGACGTTCCGAAGGAAGTAAAATCTGCGGCGGACAGTATCAATAAAAAACTAACGGGTATTGAAGAAACCCTGTACCAGACCAAAGCCAAAAGTGGTCAGGACGTTTTGAACTATCCGATAAAACTGAACGACAAACTCAGCGGTGTGTTTGATGCCGCCAACAGCGGCAATTTTGCTCCGAGCAAGCAGGTGCGTGAGGTGTTTACAGAACTCGGCGGAGCTATCGATAAGGAGCTGGTAAAACTAAAATCAGTTAAGGAAAAAGACATACCCCAGTTTAACGAACTGGTGCGTGTAAAAGCCCTTCCCCTCATTGGTATTCTGTAATTGCTTTAAGTATCGGGGTAAACAGAGAGCAGCACGTGATTGTTCCGCAGTCACTGTTTTCTACGTATCATTTTTGTTATATATTCATTCCAATGAAGTGTCTTATAGTAGATGATAATAAGATGGCGCGAATGGCCATGAAGCAACTGGTGAGCCAGGTGAAGGAATTGGAATTGGTGCAGGAGTGCGAGGATGCAATGCAGGCATACAAAACCATTAACTCTTCTATGATAGACCTGGTATTCCTGGATGTTGAAATGCCGGGATTAACGGGGTTGGAACTGATCAAGAATCTGGGCAGTAAAAAGCCTCTTATCATATTCACCACGGCTAAAAACGATTATGCCGTTGAAGCCTTCGAGCTCAATGTGATCGACTATCTCATCAAGCCCATCAAGCCAATGCGTTTTCTGCAGGCTGTAGAACGGGCTGGAGAAGTACTGTTGAGCAACAAGCAGGAGGTAAAAGTGGGGGAGCAGGAGTTTGTGTTTATCAAGGACAATGGTGTGCTCAAGCGAATAGCAGTTGAAGACATCCAATACCTTGAAGCAATGGGCGATTATGTGAAAGTGCATACGGCAGCAAAATTTCATGTGCTTCATGCTACACTTAAATCGATAGAGGAGAAGCTGCCAACCGCGCGTTTCATCCGCGTGCACCGCAGCTATATTGTGTCGCTTAATAAAATAGATTCGATCCAGGAAGGTATCATATCAATCGGAAAGGCTTCTCTGCCTATAGCCGACACTTACCGGTCTGCACTTAATAAAAAGCTCAACCTTCTATAAACAAACTTTTTACTTTATTTCGAATAGAAGGCTGAATGATACTTCTATCATCTTCTTTTCGGGAACAGTACCGTTATCTGCAATGAGCTTGTACAAGGAGAGTTTTCTTCTTTCTAGTCGATAACTAATAGGGGTTTTACCCTGTTCGCATTGAATAACAGCCGGCTGAAAAGGCAGTCTCACACGAGGTTTAAATGATAGCAGAAAAAGAACATGCAAGTTCTGTAGTGTTCAGCAATCATTGTGTATTTTACATAATACATGTGGAAGGGGATATCGAAATATGGAGCCTTATGGTGCTTCGGGGCGGGTATGGTCCTTCTGGTGATCATTCAATTTTTATCATCCAAAAATAATGATCGCCTCACTGAAAGTTCCCTGGCACTGCGCAATGAAATGGACATTGCAGGCGAGCTCCGCAGTATTGAATCAGAAGTAGTTTCGATTGAAAGCGGCACCCGCGGCTTCGTGATAACAACCGACTCTCTTTTCTTTGCCGAGCAGTATAAAAAAACAGGCAGCCTGAACCAAAGACTGCACCGCCTCCGCCTTCGTGCTACGGACAGTGCAACCATTGCCGGCATTAATATGCTCAACAGGCTTATTCAGAAGAAACTTGCATTTACAAAAGAAATAGTTGATGCCTACGCCATTGCTGGTAAACAGGCGGCGGAAGAAATGATTAGCACCCGGCGGGGCAAAGCACTTGGCGACAGTATCGTTGCCACTGTTGTTCTTCTGGAACAACGGCGCCAGGCGAACCTGAGCAACATCAGTGGAACGCTTGAAACAACCACAGACCGCTCCCGAACCTGGAACCTGGTGGGCGCAGCCCTCGCAGTGCTTACCTGTGTGCTTGCCTTTCTTTTTGTAAGTAACAAAGCCCGGCAGCAGCAACAGGCTATAGAAGTGCTGCGGGAGTCTCAGATTAAAACCAGGGAGGCTTCCCAGGCCAAAGAACGGTTTCTTGCCAATATGAGTCATGAAATTCGTACGCCCATGAATACTATTCTGGGCTTTACGAGTCTTTTGAAAAAAACGGAACTGGCGCCCGAACAACTGCAGTATGTCGAATACATCCACTCCTCAGGCGATAACCTGTTAACACTAATCAACGACATCCTCGACCTGTCTAAAATTGAAGCAGGCATGATGCATATTGAAACGGCCCCCTTCAGCCTCAACAGCCTGTTAGCTTCCGTAGAAATAATGTTCCGTGATAAGGCAACCAGCAAGGGGCTTGCTCTAAAAGTAATTGTCGAACCCGGTATACCAGATACACTTAGTGGTGATGCTGTGAGACTGACGCAGATACTCATCAACCTGCTGAGCAACGCTGTAAAGTTTACGGAAAAAGGAAGCGTGCTGCTTACAGTGCATTGCACGCAGCGGTATGGTGAACGTGTAGAACTACGATTCAGCATCCTCGACACAGGAGTAGGCATAGCTGCTGATAAGCTTGGAAAGATCTTCAATCGTTTTGAACAGGCAGAAGCACAGACCACCCGACGGTTTGGAGGTACAGGTTTAGGTCTTTCCATAGTCAGGCAATTGCTCGATGTTCAGAAAGGCAGTATAGAAGTGAAGAGTGTCCCGGGCAAAGGATCAGAGTTCCTCGTAAGTCTTGGCTTCATCATCGTGCACGAACAAATGCCGCTGCAAAAAGTAAATGTTCATGAGGTGAGATCCGGGCTGCGGAAAACGCGTGTGCTGGTAGCGGAAGACAATGTAATGAACCAGCAGCTGATCCGGCATCTGATGAACCAGTGGCAGGTACAACACCAGATTGTGAGCAACGGCAGGGAAGCGGTGGAACTGCTCAGAGAACAATCTTTTTCAGTGGTGCTGATGGATATACAAATGCCCGAGCTGGACGGGTACAGTGCCACCTTAGCCATCCGCAGGGAACTTGAACTCGACATCCCGATCATTG
>JBGTIL010000585.1:0-4727 GCA_041745695.1 Chitinophagaceae bacterium
TAGTAACTTCCAATCCTTCCCTCCGAAAATAGAAGGTCGCGGGTGATAATGCCTCTGTCCTGAACGGACGAAACGATCTCATGCGATAAGAAGTTATCCGGCAACGCCGTCATATAGGAAACCGGAACTTCCCATTTGGCAAGCGCGGTGGCTACGTTCAGTTCGGCACCTCCAATGTATACAGGAATGGAAGAGTTGCGGATCCAGTGTCCTCCCAGCTCGGGCGACAGACGCAGCAACAATTCGCCGAAACAAAGCACCCGGCTCATGCAGGTTGCATTTGTGTTTTTTGAGCAACTTCGGTCCAGTTGAAATAATTGCTGGCGTTGTGATAGCAAATGTCGCCGATTACTTTACCAGCCCAGGCTATGTCGTTTGGCATCTCACCGTTTTCAATTTCATCTCCAAAAAGGTTGCATAAAATGCGGCGAAAATATTCATGACGCGGGAAGGATAGAAAGCTGCGTGAATCAGTGAGCATTCCAACAAAGCGGCTCAGCAATCCGATGTTGGAAAGCGCGTTGAGCTGTTTTACCATGCCGTCTTTCTGGTCCAGGAACCACCAGCCCGATCCGTACTGAACCTTGCCGGGGGAAGTGCCATCATTGAAGTTACCGGTCATGGAAGCCATTAATTCGTTATCGCGGGGATTGAGATTGTAAAGGATCGTCTTTGTAAGCTGGTCGGTACTGTCCAGGCGGTTCAGGAATTTCGAGAGCGAGGTTCCCTGGCTATAATCGCCAATGCTGTCCCAGCCAGTGTCGGCACCAAGTTCACCCAACTTTCGACTGTTATTATTGCGCAGCGCGCCCAGGTGATACTGCTGCACCCAGTTTTTTTCCCAATCCCATAAAGCAAAGAGGTGCAGCATAGCCGACTTGAATTTATTTCTTTCCTCCAGATGGAGGTCTTTGCCCGACCGGATTTTATTGAAAGCAGTTTCGATTTCTGCGCCGGTATACTCCTCTGCATAAACGTGCTCGAGTCCATGATCAGACACCGTGCAGCCCATAGAAGCAAAATAATCATGTCTGTCTTTCAGGGCATCCAAAAAGTTGGTATAGGAACTAATGTCGGTGTTGGTGCTTGCTTCCAGCAGGGTAAGATAGTTATTGAAATTGACGGCACTGTCTACATTCATCGCTTTATCCGGACGAAAAGCAGGGACAACCTTTAAATCAAAATCATCAGCTGCTATCTTTTTATGGTGTTCCAGGTTATCTACGGGATCGTCGGTGGTGCAAATGACTTTCACGTTCATCTTGCGGAGCAAATTCTTCACCGAATAGTCGGGCGTTTGCAAGGCTGCATTGCAGGTTTCGTAGATGTATCGGGCGGTGTTTTTGTTTAACAGGTCGTGAATATTGAAGTAGCGCTGAAGTTCGAGGTGAGTCCAGTGATTAACGGGATTACGCAGGGTATAAGGAACCGTTTCGGCCCACTTCTCAAACTTCTCCCAGTCACTGCGGTTACCGGTGCAATAACTCTCATCTACACCGTTCGTGCGCAGTGCCCGCCACTTGTAGTGATCGCCATACAACCAGGCCTGAGTGATGTTCTCAAATTGCCGGTCACCGGCGATCTGGTCGGGTGGAAGATGACAGTGATAGTCGATAATGGGCATAGCTTTGGCAAAGCCATGGTAAAGTTGCTGGGCGGTGGCAGTCTGTAACAAAAAGTTCTCGTCGAGAAACTTTTTCATGTGTATGAATTAATAAATTAAATAATTCGTTTCCTATTTCTGAGAATCGATAGCCATGGGATTACCGGAGATTTTATTTACCCCTGTGTGGAGCAAAGCAGTTTTATCAAAGGAGTGATCAGGTGGTCCTGGTGATATTGTATTCGGGTTTCCACTGGTGTAATTTATTTTGGTACATAGACTCATTGGCGAGTTTCACTATGATGGCAGTTTTCGCGCCGGTATATACATTGGAAGATGGCAGGGCTTTCGTTTGTACGCATTCGTAAAACTCTTTCAGGGCGTACCAGGTACCGTCTTTTTCTGCCTTCCCCGGCAGCACAGGTATACCACCTTCCTTAGTCCATTCTATTTTAGTAGCGCCTGTAACACCGTCCACCGTTTGTAGCTCTTTGCGGGTTTGTGACTCAGGGTAATATAAACCTTCAGCAACTTTCAATTCTACGGTGCCTTTGGTACCCTTGATCTTGAAAATATATCCTTCGCGGGCATTTCCAAGGGTAGCGCCGAAGTTACCTATCATGCCTTCCTTGTACCGGAGCAGTACCTGAACGTTGTCATAGGTCTCTCGCCCATCTTTGTGAAAGTCGATGCCGCCTGTTGCCAGGATCGTTTGTGGGGCGGTGTTGAAAGCCCAGTTGATGAAGTCTATCTGGTGCGAAAGCAGCTCGGCCACCAGGCCACCCGAGTAAGCCTTGTACATGCGCCAGTTTACTTGTCGCTCCCATTTTGGATCACTCACCGGACGCCTCCAGGTACGATTCGTGTCCCATCGACAGTCTATCTGTGTTACTGCCCCGAGGTAGTCTTTTTCGATCATTTCTTTAACCCGGGCATAGAGTGGAACTGACCGGTACTGGTGCCCTACCTGGAAAACCTGCTTGGGCCTTGATTCTACCAGCTTGATAAACGAAAGGCTTTCTTCGGTGGTGAAAGCCATCGTCTTTTCGTGGTATACATGCCTGCCAGACTTAAGGCAGTCGGAAGAAATTTTAAAATGCAGGTAGATCGGTGTGGCATTTATTACAGCGTGAACGTTTTTATCGTCTAGCAATGACCGGTAGTCGGTATATATTTTGTAATTACCACCGGGTGCAATTTTTTTGGCTTCTTCAATCCGGAAGGGCAACACGTCGCAGATGGCAACAATATTAAACATGGCGCCGAGGTCCTTCAAAACGGTCATGAGACCTTTACCACGGTCACCGCATCCGATAATGCCGATATTAATCTTGTCAGCTCCTGCCGGGAGTCGCAGGGCACCAACGGTTTTCGAGAGGTAGATGCCTCCCGCAAGCACAAATGAATTCTTCATGAAAGTTCTTCGTTCCATACGGGAAGTTTTCTGTTCTATAAACTCAGGCGCATCTTACAGCTGGCTGTTGGTCGAACTGCGCTGAACAACTAAGTTAGCATTATCCTCGATTGACCTGAAAGGAGCGAACGTGAACAATAAAAGAGTCAGGTCAATACCTTACAGGCGTGTCCCGCGTTTGTGCATAGGCTTTCGCAAAGTCAACTTTCCTTACCTGTCCTGCAACCCAGTTGATCCCCTGTAAGATGTGCTGCACAAACACGGGATCGGAATAATCTTTTTTATGATGACCAAGCGCGGTAAACCAGGTATGACCGCCATCAAACTCGTTTGTCCACACCGCCGGATATAACTCCGCGAAAGTGCCTGAATGCTTTGCGATGAGCGCTTTTTGAGCTGTATCCGTTGTGTTGAGGGTACTGATGTCGTGGGCCATTAATGTTTTCGTACCCGGATAAAGTTCCTTTGCGAAGTAACATTCGTCTTCTTTTTCCCACACTTTAGGCAGCCCCTGCACCGAAGGATGCGATGGGTCGATAACCTTAACCGCAAACTTCTGAAACTTTGCATGCCAGGAGAAGGTACCACCTACCATCATCTTAAACCACTTCCAGTTTCGCTCGGTACCGGTAACGGAATGTATGCCTACAAAACCCCCACCGCTTTCCATATACCTGCGAAAAGCCAGGCGCTGGCCGTCATTGTCAAAAACATCATTGTTGGTGCTCGGAAATATGAGCAGGGTGTAACTTTTCAATTTCTCTTCTGTCATCACGGAAGGGTCAGCCGAGGTGTCTACATTAAAGCCATGCTTTTTTCCGAGTTGCTGTATAGCCGCGACGGCACTCGGAATGTTGTCGTGCAGGTATCCCTTACCATTTTTAGTGTATACCAACACCCGCGCCTTTTTCAAATTCGACTTTTCCTGCGCACCGGCGGGTGCGACGGTCACGAATAACAGGAAACAAAAAATCATTGCTCGGTAGAAAATCATCATCATTAGTTTGTCGTTATTTCTGAGGTTCTTTTTTAATATGTATTACAGGTGGAGTGGCGAAGTTCTGCCAGGCAGCGTCAGCCTGCTTGCCCGTAAAACGATCATTGAACACAAGAAACCTGTAGCGCAACAGGTACTCTTTACCCGGGCTGATGGTCCAGTTCCTGTTTTTTGTGGGAGAAAAATTCAGGAACACATCTCCCCTCCCATTCATGTCTTCCGGCCATACCCTGAGGGGTTCGGGATGGTTATAATTGGCAGGGTAACTCATCATAACCAATCCAGCTGAATCACCGTTTAGGCTGCCCTGGATCATGCACCACTTCGCTGTTGAGCCATCGGCTTCTTTACGCGCCTTACCTTCTGAGGTGAGCACCACACTGTTGGTTTTATTCCATTCGGGAGTCGCCCTTAGCCCCAGACCGCCATAACGGTACTCGAGTAATTTCACTTCAGCATTACTCGCTGCTGTAAGTAGAATCGTTATGTCGGCAATGTAGTAGGCCGCTTTTGCATCGGGCTGGTACACCCTCACTGTTTGTACTTCGTTGAGCGCCGTTTTGTGGCCGCCTGTTTTTTTAAACACCACATGCTCATGGAGAGCGGCATACTCCGCAAACACACCGCCACTGCCCGCCGACATCAAATGGGCGAACTGTACCGTGCCCTGTTTTTTATTTAGGTTCCAAAAGTCTACGGTGTCTTTTTCAAAA
>JBGTIL010000586.1:0-5939 GCA_041745695.1 Chitinophagaceae bacterium
AGCATTGTAACCGCGAGGAATTTGCTGTTTATAGTTGCTGCCGTCTGTTGCTCGAATATACAAATCCACATCACCTTCTTGCGGTGTTACGGTGTACACTACCCACTTTCCGTCATTGGAGATCATGCGTTCGCCAATGCTTTGCCAGCCGTCGTACACAGTATGGTCGAGCGGCTTTTTTTGGGCCATCAGATGACAGGGAAGTAACAAGAGCAGGAACAATATGCGATTCATAGAATTAATTATGGGCTTAAAATTACGTGCTTCTGTTTGTATCTGCTGAGATCAGGCAGATGTCTGACGCAGAATGCGCATGGTGTGCAGGAGCACAGCCAGAACAATCAGTCCAAAACCAACGTAGAACCAGTTGCTCAGGTAACGGTTTTCGTGGAATACAAAAAAAGCCAGTGCAATACCGTAAATGGGCTCCAGGGTCAGTGTCAGGTTCATGGTGAAAGCAGACAGTTTTTTCAGTGAATGGATATACAGGAAAAAAGTAAAGATCGTGCACACCCAACTCAGGATCAGCAGCCACAGCCAGTCGGCGGGTGCGGGCAACTGGTGCGCCGCCGGGAACAAGAGTTGCAGCACAGGGATGAGAGCGGTTAAACCCACGAATCCTCCCGTGAGCTGGTAGAGCGTAATGCTTTCCGCATTGTACGTGCCAATCATTTTTTTGTTGAGCACCGAAACAATGACTGTTAGCAGCGCAGACAATAAACCTACTACAATACCTACCGAGAATTTTATGTGGGTGTTATAGATAACTACAATACCTGCGATAGCAAACAAACCAAGGAGAATTTCAACCGGATCAAACTTTTTCCTGAGCAGCAGGGGTTCCAGCAGTGAAGAAAGCAGTGCGGAAGTGGACAGACAGGTAAGCGCTATCGTTACATTAGAATATTTTATGCTGCCGTAGAAGCACACCCAGTGCAGCGCCTGCACCGTGCCGATGGCACCAATATGCAACACAGAGGAAAGCGGAAGACGCGGGATTTTTCGGAAAAAAAGAAACAGAAGCCACAGTGTTATAACGGTGATGAGCAGCCGATACCATACCAGCCAGGTTTCATTCAATGTAATCAATCTTCCCAGCACACCGGTAAATCCCCATAAGAATACGGCCGCATTCAGCTGCAACAGGGCTTTTTTCATTCAGCGAAAATAAAGGGGATGCGCTAAGCGATAGCTTTTTTCACGCGGCGCCGGTAGTTGGTAAACAGACTGTGCCACCGCAACTGCAGTACGCCCAGAACGCCTTCTTTTACAATACCCTTACTCATTTTTGAATCACCAAACCTGCGGTCCTCAAATTGAATGGGCACTTCTTTAATTTTAAAACCGAGTTTCCAGGCCGCAAATTTCATTTCTATCTGGAAAGCGTATCCAACAAAGCGTACCTCATCAAGATTGATGGTTTCCAGCACTTCCTTTTTGTAACAGACAAAACCAGCCGTAGGATCGGCAACCGGCATCCATAATAATAGACGTGTATAGTAAGAAGCTCCTTTCGAGAGGGCGATGCGATTAGAAGGCCAGTTTCTCACGCCCCCACCACGGGTATAGCGCGAGCCTACTGATAGATCGGCACCACCGGTTTTGCAGGCAGCATACAACCGACTGAGGTCTGCCGGATTGTGCGAGAAATCGGCGTCCATCTCAAAAATGAAATGGTAGTTACGCCTGATCGCCCATTCAAAGCCATGGATATAGGCTGTACCCAGCCCCAGTTTACCCTTACGTTCTTCAAGGAATACTGCAGGACGTTTTAATTGTATGCGCCGTACAATATCTGCTGTTCCATCCGGTGAGCCATCGTCGATTACCAATACATGAAAATCCTGGTTCAGGTTCTCAATGGCATCAAGAATCATCTCAATGTTCTCCTTCTCATTGTAAGTTGGTATGATCACTAACTTCTCCAAGCAATTCTATTGTTTTTTCCTGAGCATAGCCCGCGTGTACAGTTCGGTTAGTTTCTGTTTTGTGTTCATTGGAAACTCACCACGCATCATCCAATCGTAGTACTGGGGTTCTGACTTAAGCACGTCGGCAACCGTTTTACCTTTATGTTTACCGAAATTAAAGCACTCCTCTCCCTTGTCATTGAACGCGAACCTGCGTGCATAATCAACTATATTGTCTTCACCTATCGACTTAAAAATAGAATCGATACTAACGCCCAGTTGGGGATAACGCTCCAGTTGTGCATTTAGTATTTCGGCAGTGGCGGTGGCATCTGCTTCAGCGCCATGTGCACCTTCCAGTACCTTGTTGCAATAAAAGCGATAGGCAGCGGAAAGGGTCCTTGGTTCGAGCTGGTGATAAATTTTTTGCACATCTACTACCTTTCGGCCTTTCATATCAAAAGAAACATCGGCTCGTAAAAATTCTTCAATGAGCATCGGGATATCCAGGCGATAAGCATTGTAACAGGCAAGATCGCAACCATCAAGAAACTGTTTAATCTCTTGCGATACTCCTTTAAACACCGGCGCATCCTTAACCATCTCATCGGTGATTCCATGAAGGTCTACGCAAACAGGAGGAATGGGTATTTGCGGATTAATGATCTTTCTCTTGCTGGTACGGTTGCCATCCGGAAGGTGTTTTACTATGGCAATTTCAACAATGCGATCCGTGCTGACATTGGTGCCTGTTGCTTCAATATCAATAAATGCAAGAGGCCGGGTTAATTGTAACATTGAAAATATATAGCCGGTAAAGGTAAAATAATGTACTTGCTTTGAACTTTAATTATGCCTCATTACGTGTTAGCCTTGCAGCAAGCTTTTCGATGTCTATTCCATCGTAATTACCCGAACTCATTAGCAGCAGCACGCTGTTTTCGTAGTCCTGTGTTGCCAGCCAGTTCTCCAGTTGTTCCCGATCGTCGAATACCATTAATCCTTCTTTTGCAAACCCTTCCTGTACACTGCGCGGTTCGAGTGTGGGTAATTGTTTAATAGAGAGCGCGTGTTTGCTAAAGAACACTACAGCAGCGTCTGCCTTCTGCATTACTCCGTTAAATTCTTTCATGAAAGCTTTGTTAAGGCTGCTATACGTATGCAATTCCAGTACTGCCAATAACCTGCGCTCCGGAAATTGAAGTTTCACTGCGTCAATGGTGGCTACTGCTTTTGAGGGGGCATGGGCGAAGTCGCGGAATACAACAGTATGGTCATTACCGCCGAGGCGTTCCAGTCGTTTTGCAGCACCCTTGAAGGAAGCGATTGCAGCGGCGAAAGCAGAAGCACTCACCTCTAATTGTTTGCACACCTGCCATGCGGCAGCTATGTTCAGTAGATTATGTATACCGAATACCTGCAGGCTCGCTGGCTGACCGTCTATGAGCACCCGTGTGTTGCCCTTTTCGATGTTGTGTTCGGGTACACGGTAGGGATGGTATTGAATGTCTGACCTGCGAGTAGTGTTTATTAATTCAACCAGCACCGGATCTGTTTCATTATAGATCAGGTGTCCCTGCTTTTCAATTTTGGTGATAAATACGCGGAACTGTTCGAGGTAGTTGTCGAGGGAGGGAAACACATTGATGTGGTCCCAGGCAATGCCTGTAAGCACAGCGATGTGGGGGAAGAGAAAATGGAATTTCGGCTTTCGCTCCACTGCACTTGCAGGATACTCATCGCCTTCGCATACAATCACTGGTGCGTCGGTGATCCTTACAGACTGATTGAATCCATCCAGCCTTGCTCCCACCAGGTAGTCAAATGCTTTGCCGGCCTCACGCAGCACATGCATGATCATGGCAGTAGTGGTAGTTTTACCATGGCTGCCGCCGATAACTACGCGTGTTTTTTCGAGGCTTTCTTTATAGATATATTCCGGAAAAGAATATATAGGAATATTTAACTTTTGCGCCACGGCGAGCTCCGGGTTGTCTGCTCTCGCATGCATGCCCAGGATTACTCCGTCCAGTCCTGCGTGTATTTTATCTGGAAACCAGCCTGTTGCCTCCGGAAGCAAGCCTTCTTTCAGAAGATTGGATTTAGCCGGTTCAAAAATTTCGTCATCCGTACCAGTAACTGTATGTCCTTTATGTTTCAAAGCAATCGCCAGCTGGTGCATCACACTCCCGCCCATGGAGATAAAATGAATCTTCATTGTTATATTTGCATAATATCCGGCAAATTAATCCGTTTACACCAAACACTTTTGCAATCATGAAAAACAAACTCATTACCTTCTCGCTCCTCACAATCATGTCTCTTTCCCTGACTGCTTGTTTTACCTCCAGAAGTAAGTACGGTTGCCCTGCTACCGCATATAAGGCAAAAACAAGTTTAAAAAGTTAAGCGTTCTCTTTATGAATTGGATTCAACTCACCAGCGAAGCACAGCTGAAAGACATCGCTGAAAAGTCGGCAAGTACACCACAGGTAATTTTCAAACACAGCACCCGCTGTTCAATAAGTTCAGTGGCACTTCAGCGCCTGGAAAAAGCTAAGCCGCCTATAGACGTCGATTTCCTGTTCCTCGATCTGCTGAATTACAGATCTCTTTCCAACAAGGTGGCTGACCATTTTGGTGTTGGCCATGAGTCGCCCCAGATCTTGATCATAAAAAACGGTTCCTGCGTGTACGACGAAAGTCACCTGGGTATATCAATGGCTGACATTGCCGACCAGGCTCAAACCGTGTAGCAACAATTCATACAAATTTTTACAACGCTTTCTTTCGAAGCGTTTTTTTATTGCCAGTTCGCGTGCACACTGATCCCTGCTTACAATTTTGTAATCATACCCACAAGACAGTGTGTACCTAAAGACTATGGGGTACATTTGTGCGCTGATTTGAATTATCAGCCGCTGCACCCATGCCTAAAAAAGTTTTCCGGTTTACACATACAGCAGTCGATTACTACTTTGATTCGAAGCTCAGTTTACTGCCAACCATCCTGCCCCGGAAGAACGCGATCTTACTCACAGACGAGCACCTTTTTTCGGCGCATCCAAAACAATTCAAGGGTTGGAATACGATCGTGCTGAAACCCGGTGAGGATCAAAAAGTGCAAGCCACGGTGAATGCCGTGGTAGAACAGCTTATTGACAAAGGCGCCGACCGAACCACTACGCTGATTGGTGTAGGCGGGGGCGTTGTAACAGACCTAACGGGCTACATCGCCTCAATTTACATGCGTGGTATCCCGTTTGGATTTGTACCTACCTCCCTGCTTGCGATGGTTGACGCTTCGATCGGCGGTAAAAATGGCATTGACGTTGGTCTTTATAAAAACATGGTTGGCTGCATCCGTCAGCCTCAATTCATTTTATACGATGCGGCTTTCCTGTCAACACTCCCCGATAAAGAGTGGATCAATGGTTTTGCAGAAATTATCAAACATGCTGCTATAAAAGACGCACCCATGTTCAGGCAGCTTGAAGCAAACAGCCTGCTGTCCTACCAGAAAAAAAAGGTTCTGTTATCAGCACTTATTCAACGCAACGCCATCCTGAAGACAAAGGTGGTACAAGCAGATGAATTTGAAAAAGCCGACCGCAAACTGCTCAACTTCGGACATACTTTAGGACATGCTCTTGAAAAGCAGCATGATTTGCCACATGGATCTGCAGTTGCCATTGGCATGGTGGCAGCAGCAAAACTATCGGGTCATTTTTCTCCTTTCAAAGATGGCGAGAGGCTCAGCCGATTGCTCCGTCAGTACGGCCTGCCGGTTGGATTGGACTATGACAAAGACCCCATATTTGATGTATTGAAAATCGACAAGAAGAAAGAATCTGATTTTATGAATTATGTGCTGCTGAAAAAAATAGGACAAGCTTTTATTCAAAAAATTTCACTTCAACAGCTTTATAATTACCTGTAATGCAAGCTATCGTTTCTCCATCCTCCATCAGCGGGTCATTGATTATCCCCGCCTCTAAAAGTGCCATGCAGCGGGCCTGCGCTGCAGCG
>JBGTIL010000587.1:0-8688 GCA_041745695.1 Chitinophagaceae bacterium
CTGCTGGAGGCGGTCTTTTTGTAGAAATTCTTCGCTCTCTCCGTTAATATGGAGGATCACATCAGTACCTCTTTGTGTGCGGGATCCGTCGGAGATTTCGAATTCAGTGCTGCCATCGCAGATCCAGCGTGCTGGCTGTGCTCCTTCGGTGTAGGAAAGCGTTTGGATTTCCACCTGGTCGGCAACCATAAAAGCAGAATAAAAGCCCAGTCCGAAGCGGCCAATGATCTCAGCGGCGTCTTTTGCTTCTTTAAATTTTTCCATGAACTCAGTTGCCCCTGAGAAGGCAATCTGGTTGATATATTTTTTGATCTCCTCGGCTGTCATACCCAGACCATTGTCTGAAACAGTGATTGTTTTGGCAGTCTCATCCACCGACACTGATACTGTCAGGTCTCCAAGTTCACCGCCGTACTGACCCATAGAGGAAAGGCGCTTAAGCTTTTGCGTGGCATCAACCGCATTGCTCACAAGTTCTCTAAGAAAAATTTCATTGTCGGAGTATAAGAACTTCTTGATGATGGGAAATATGTTCTCAGTATTGATGGAAATGGTTCCTTTCTCTTGTACCATGAAGATTTAATTTTTGAGTTATTCTGGGCTGCAAGGTAGCAAGGCCTGTTCCAATCGAAAACAACTTGACACATTGGCAGAGCCTCGGGCCCGCAAGCTTGCGTTTGAGCACGGGAGGGTCAGCACCTCATCTGCCATGGCAGTAGGCTAGCAGGAACCTCGGTCCAACTCAGACGCGTAAGAGAATATAGGTTCGGGAATTTTACAGTATGATTTTACTCTGTAGGGTTGTTCATGATCTGCTGGGCAATTGTTTTTTTCAGGTTTGATTCATGAATGTCTCCGGAGCTCCTGATACTGTACACCGGTTTCGGATTATGCAACGGGTTATGCAAAACAGTGAAATGATCACCAACCACTTTCTGCAAATCAGGGTCATCGATAAATACTGAATATACATTGATGAACTCCACCGGCATCATGTTTACATCAATCGTCTCTGCCTTGTAAGAAACCTGATATCCCTTACCACCGAAGGGCACTTTAATCAACTTCATAGTTTGAGTTTTCCGGGAACACACCTCCCGGGTTTTTGGTGCTACAAAATTGGAGCCGACATGCCCTGACCGACCATGCTCATCAGTAGGCATTAATAGAATCTATAATGTTAAGATGAGTAGCTTTCGGTTCACCCGGGCATCAAAGTTGCAATAGCGTGGCACTTACCAATATCGGTAATAAATAAATTTGTGATGTATGAAAAAGACAATGTGGATGTCGCTTCTGATGGGAAGCAGTGTCGCCGCGGTAGCGCAGGGTGCGCCCATGCCAAATGCTAATGTAAGCGGGGCGGCTGTCCCACTTACGCAACCGGTTCTCAATACTTTCGTTCCGGAAGACATTATTGCCAAGGTGAAGAGCGTGCACGGTGCAGGCCTTTACAGTATAACGATGCTTAAGGGAGTTGATTCGCAGGCGATTTACGGTGTAACTGTAATTGAGAGCGGTGTGTCGAAGATCCAGTGGATGGGAGCAGATGGTGCTGTTGCCTCAAACGTATTTAGAACAGATGCGCCTGCAGAAGTTGCCCCCAACCCCATGGGTAATACAAACAGTACGAGTAATCCAACAGTGCCAGTTACAGCCACCCCTGCTGATGCTGCAACAGGCTCCGGTAATGTGACCACCCCCGAGCCCCAGGTGAATGCTTTGAACGCAGATTCTTCCGCCACTTCCCCGGTTACCGCTGATTCAACTATCCTGAACAATGGAACCATGAACAACGGTACGATGAACAACGGTACCTTGAATAATGGAACCAACAATTCTTTAAACAGTGACTCTGCCCGTAACAATGGTAATCTGAACAATGGTTCAATGAATACTGCTCCTACTAATCTCGGTGTTGACACAACAGGCTCTGGCTTACAGCAGAGAACTAATACGAATACGCAGAATATGGGTACTAATGCACCCTCAGGTTCTATGAACAATCAGAATACTACCTCACCTGTTAACAGCAATACGACTATCAACGGTGCAGGAAATACAGGCACAGGATCTGCGCCACTTATCAACGGTTCTAACACCAATGGTAATAACAGCGTGGGAAATGGTGTTAACTCTCCGCGTGAAGGCGCTAATCCGGTAATGACCAATGGAGCAGGCAACAACCAACCTAACAGACCAATGCCGAGCGGAACCAACACCGACATGAAAATTAAAACGAATGTTCCCAAGCCACCCCAGAAAGGTGGTCAGTAATAGTCACAATGTGATTTAGCATTTCAGAGTGGTGTTCTTCGAAAGAGGAACGCCACTTTTGTTTTAAGCAAAGCGCCTGCGATTACATATAGTGCTAAAGGTTCTGACAGTGGGCTGCTGCATCATCACTCATCTGCGGCGCTGTAAACAAAACGGACCATTGCCGATTTACTTTCGGTAGAGGTAAGAAAAAGCCGGTAACGCTTGGTACCCGCTGTAATAATGAGAAGGGCTGTGTTCGGCGGAATAGACCCCAGGTTCTCTGCAATCATTTCTACCTGCTGAAACGGGCTGTTGGCATCTACCTTTACATGTGTTGTGATAGGTTTTGTACCCAATTTTTGATGCGACAGAACAACGATTTTATTCACCAGCACAGTAATTGAGTCGCCGTCTATAGCACCATTATCGTAGAAGTCGAGCCTGATGTCGCCGGTATCAACATTAATCCGGGGAGGTTCCTCGAATACCGGCGCTGTAGTTCTTGAAAGCACAATTGTTCCTGGCTGGCAGATTCTTCCGGAGCCCATCACGTAACCCGACCAGGTGCCTGTAAGCGTTTCCGAGTTTCCATTTTTTGCATAAGTAAGACTGTAATTTTTTATACATATCGCACATGAAGCAGGGATCTGGTAAGTAATGGCGGTGCTTTCCTGTATGGAGAAGGTCTTTGATTCAGGATCAAAGCTCCCATTAACGTCTTTCTTAATATAATTTTCCGTGTTCAGGTACTGGTACGAGGTACCAATGACCGATGTACCAGAGAGTGTGAGTTGTAGTTCTATATGATTTTCAGCAAAGCACCCGCCCACCATCATCAATTCGCCTTTCCATGCTCCGTCTACCTTCTGGGCCTGCAAAGCAGAGACGGTGAAAAAGCAGAACAAAAGGGTAGGGAAGTAATATTTCACAATAAGAAGGTAATATCATTTATCATTTTCAAATGTGAAAATTGTTGGTCACACATTAAACAAAGATTGACTGTTTCAGCTCGGCAATGATTGCCATCGCACTCTTATAAATCGCCGGAAAAAATGAGGGCTTATCAAATTTAGCCCTGATACTTCAGTTTGCAACACGTTGGCTTTGGGCTTTTTAGAGATTAGGTTTCTTTTTTTTAAAAAAATGAAGTATTTATGCGCAAAATTTAAATTGTCCATTTTTCGGCTCCTTTGGCAATTTATGTACCTTAATCACCTCTCTATATGAAAATTGCAGTTGTCGGAACAGGCTATGTAGGATTAGTAACAGGTACCTGTTTCGCAGAAACAGGAAACACTGTCTGTTGTGTAGACATAGATGACAAAAAAGTAAACAAACTATCAGGCGGCGAAATCACCATCTATGAGCCCGGACTGGAAAAACTCTTCCAAAGAAACCTGAAGGAAGATCGTTTGAATTTTACCACCGACCTCGCCGAAGGTATAAAAGACGCCCAGATTATTTTTTTAGCACTACCCACACCCCCGGGTGAGGATGGCTCTGCTGATCTTAAGTATATCCTTGGGGTTGCCAGGGACCTCGGAAAGATTCTTACAGACTATAAGGTGATAGTGAACAAGAGCACGGTGCCCGTTGAAACCTCCGGGAAAGTAAGAGAGGCGATAGCAGCCAATTACAAGGGTGAATTTGATGTTGTTTCCAATCCCGAATTTTTACGGGAGGGTGTAGCAGTTGAAGATTTTATGAAGCCTGACCGCGTAGTAATTGGAACTTCTTCAGAACGCGCGAAGAAGTTGATGAATGACCTCTACGCTCCATTTGTACGCCAGGGTAACCCGGTGATTTATATGGACGAGCGTTCAGCCGAACTCACCAAGTATGCTGCCAACGCTTTCCTTGCCACAAAAATTACATTCATGAACGAGATCGCGCAGCTTTGCGAAAAGCTGGGCGCTGATGTAGATATGGTACGCAGGGGCATCGGCAGTGACGACCGTATAGGCAAGCGTTTTCTTTTCCCCGGTATCGGTTATGGCGGAAGTTGCTTTCCAAAAGATGTGCAGGCGCTGGTGCGCTCATCCAACGACGTGAAGTATGATTTCCAAATACTCAATGCCGTGATGGATGTAAATGAAAAACAAAAGCTGCACCTCATTCCCAAGATAAAAACTTACTTTAAAGGAAACCTTGCCGGTAAGCATTTCGCTTTGTGGGGCCTGGCTTTTAAGCCCAACACGGATGACATCCGCGAAGCGCCCGCCCTGTACATTATCGACGCACTGGTAGCTGCGGGCGCCACCGTGACGGCCTTCGATCCAGAAGCGATGAGCAATGTAAAAAAGGTTATCGGCGACAAAATAAAGTATGCGGAAAGTCAGTACGATGCACTCGAAGGTGCAGATGCATTGATCATTGCTACAGAGTGGAATGAGTTTAGAACACCAGACTTCCTCCGCATCGTGAAAAATTTAAAGAGCAAGGCAATTTTCGACGGACGTAATCTTTTTGACACGGCTGCCATTAAAGAACTTGGCTTTTATTACGAAAGCATTGGCCGTCCCTCTTCAAAAGAAATTAAAGCAACAATATAATGGACCAAAAACGGGTGCTGATAACGGGTGCTGCTGGCTTTCTGGGATCGCACCTCTGCGATCGGTTTATCAAGGAAGGCTGTCATGTAATGGCTATGGATAATCTCATTACCGGCGACCTGAAGAACATAGAGCATCTGTTTAAACTGCCCAATTTTGAATTCTACCACCACGACGTTACCAAGTTCATACACATACACGGTGAGGTTGATTACATCCTGCACTTTGCCTCTCCTGCAAGCCCGATCGATTATTTAAAAATACCGATTCAAACCCTGAAGGTTGGTGCGATGGGTACGCACAATTGTCTAGGACTCGCAAAGGCGAAAAACGCCCGCATATTAGTTGCCTCTACAAGTGAAGTGTACGGCGATCCGCTGGTACACCCGCAAACAGAAGAATACTGGGGCAACGTGAATCCGGTAGGTCCGCGCGGCGTGTATGACGAAGCGAAACGCTACATGGAATCGATTACCATGGCGTATCATACTTTCCACAATGTAGATACACGTATAATCAGGATCTTCAATACTTACGGACCCAGAATGCGTTTGAATGATGGTCGGGCCCTGCCTGCTTTCATTGGCCAGGCATTGCGCGGTCAGGATATGACCGTATTCGGCGATGGCTCGCAGACGCGGTCTTTCTGTTATGTAGACGACCTGATTGAAGGGATCTACAGGCTCCTGTTAAGCGACTACCACATGCCCGTTAATATTGGTAACCCTGTTGAGATCTCGCTTAAAGATTTCGCAGAAGAGGTGCTGGGACTGACAGGTAATAAAGTAAAAATTATTTACAAGCCCCTGCCTGAAGATGACCCCAAGCAGCGCAAACCAGACATCACTAAAGCCCGGACGCTGTTGCAGTGGGAACCAAAAGTGGAACGCAGGGAAGGATTGAAGATCACCTACGATTATTTTAAATCCCTGCCGGAAGACGAATGGTATAAAGAACCGAAGGAGTTTTTACGGAAGTGAATATCTGCTGAATACAGCGCCGGTAAGTTTTTAACGATATGAACTGTGGGATGCAACTGACCAAAGAGGATACTCTATTTGTAAACAAGTATTAAAATGAAATTTTTTTTTACATTACTTGTATGCTCATTGAGTTGCATTTACGCATCAGCCCAGAATGAGAAACTGGAAGTGGTATGTGAAGTTTACTTCAATAGAATTAATTATGGTGGAATAGAGACTGTTCTCCCAGACAGCCTGAAGAGATACTTTATTAAGCTGGACAAGAAACCCCGTCTGACTAACTTAGCCATTGTAAATTTTCTTTGTCTGACCGGGTGGAGCCTTATTAATTATGGAGATAGAAAAGACATTAGTTCGAGTGCGCCAGCCTATCTATTAAAGCGTGAACTTCTGGTAAGCGAGAACGATTACAAAATTATTCGAAAGTTGTTATCTGAGTGGATTGAAAAGTAATGAGTCTTCAAGTCAGAACTTGAACCCTCAGGCACTTGCTTTTACGTTTGGTGCTACCTGCCATGTGGGCGGACAAAAAGCGTTTCTTAAATAGTTTCAATCTGCACAGCGAACACATTGGACATGACGTTTTCAATCTCTATGCCGGCGGCAACGCTTCATTGTTTATACCCTAACAAGCGCTAACGTAGGATCAGTCAAGAGAAAGGGCATACATGACAGCCTGCTTAGTGATCCAGAATAATTCTTTATACTGTAACCCGTTTTATTTTGCCTTCGCGCAGAAACAGGTCTACCAACACCATGGCTGTCACCGCCTCCAGCACAGGTGGCACACGGAGTGCAATGCAAAGGTCATGTCTGCCTTTAATAGAAAAGCTTTCTACCTGCTCCGTTTCCCTGTTCCATGATTGCTGTTCCTTGGGTGTAGAGGATGTGGGCTTTACCGCAATTTTAAAGTACAGATCGTTGCCGGTAGTGATACCTCCAACAATACCACCTGCATGGTTGGTGCTTGTAACGCCTTGTGCGTTGGTGAGCGTGTCATTATGCTCAGTACCGAACATTCTTGCAGCGGCAAAGCCAGCCCCGAATTCAATGCCCTTAACAGCAGGGATGGCAAAAGCTGCATGCGCAATGAGTGATTCAACTGATTCGAAGAATGGTTCGCCCAGGCCAATGGGAAGACCGGTTACTGTACAAGCCACTATGCCACCCACCGAGTCTTTTGCATTAATTGCTTTCTGCAGGCCTGCCTCTATGTCTGTCTCGCCACCAATCTCCAGTATTTGTGCGGTTACGGTAACGGTGCTGAGTATTTTTTTTGCTACCACGCCGGCTGCTACCAGGCAGACCGTGAGGCGCCCGCTAAAATGCCCGCCACCTCTGAAGTCTTCAAAGCCGCCCCATTTTTGAGAGGCTACAAAATCGGCATGACCGGGCCGGGGGATCGCGCGTCCCCTTTCATAATCTGCAGAGCGGGTATTGTTATTTTCAAATAAGATGGTCAGTGGGGCTCCGGTGGTTTTGCCATTGAAAACACCAGAGATGAAAATAGGGATATCATCTTCCTTGCGCGGCGTGGTGCCTTTTTGCATGCCGCCTTTTCTGCGCTCGATGTCGGTAACAAAGTCCTGCTCGGTGAGGCTGACACCTGCGGGACATCCGTCTATATTAATTCCTACAGAAGGTCCGTGCGACTCTCCAAAAATGGTTACGCTAAATAAGCTTCCGAAAGAATTCATTGGTGATGATTATCGTTTAAAGATACGGTCGCGTTCAGTTGCTGCAGGTGCTGCCAGAACTGGGGATATGATTTATTGACGGCTTCTGCCTCATCGATGGTAGTCGCACCCTCGGCTTTCAAAGCAGCAACACCACAGGCCATCGCAATGCGGTGGTCGTGCCGGGAATGAACATGATTGCCCTTAACACTACCGCCCTTTATCATCATAAGGTCGTCCTGCAGGGAGACCTCAATACCAAGTTTTGCAAACTCTTCCTGCAGGGTGAGTGCCCGGTTACTTTCCTTGTGCGCCAGCCGGTGCACGCCCTCAATGACTGTCGTTCCATGGCAATAGGCTGCTAAAGCTACCAGGGGGGGAAACAGGTCGGGGCATTGGGTAGCATCAAAATGAAATGCCTTCAATGGAGCGGGGGCAACGCTGATCGCTTCGTCAGTAATGCTCACCAGGGCGCCTGCATCCATCAGCGCCTGCAGAATTGCCCTGTCCGCCTGCGCGGAACCCAGGTCCAGACCCCTTAGTTCAATCTCATTGCAAAGCGCGCCGGCAACAAGAAAGAAGGAGGCACTGCTCCAGTCGCTTTATACGTTGTAACGAAATGTGGCAGCAGCAGCAGGTTGTAAAGCACTATCAAAATAAAACTCCGCGTAGTCCCTGTTCAACGGCGTCTTTAGCCCGAAGTGGCGCATGATGTTGAGGGTAAGATCTATATAGGGGCGGCTGTTTAAATCCTGCACTGTTATACTTACATCGGATGCACCTGCTGCTGAGAAGGCAAACAACAAGCCGGTGATATATTGAGAAGAAAGCGAGCCGTCGACAGTTACGTTTTTGCACTGCAACGGACCAGCCACCACCAGGGGCAAATAACCCTTGTTGCTCTTCACCTTGATGTCCAGCAGGGGAAGCACTTCATCAAAAAATGCGAGTGGTCTTTTAACCAGGCTTCCGGAGCCGGTTATGTGTACCTGTTTAGAAGCAGTGGCAGCTATAGAAGTAAACATGCGTACCGACAGCCCGCTCTCTCCACAGTTGATGTTATCAGCCCTGGGCTGAACGCCGGCGCTTACTATTTCAACAACATCCTGCTTATGATTTACGGAAGCACCCAGTTGCTGAATGATATCTAGCGCTGCCTTATCATCTGCGGAGATGCCGGGGTTAGTTAGTACCGTTGTTCCTGTGTGAATGAGCGCT
>JBGTIL010000588.1:0-6184 GCA_041745695.1 Chitinophagaceae bacterium
TTAACAAGTTCGGATTCTAAATGTCCGATCGCTTTCTGCATTGACTCGTCTGCCATCTGCATGGCTAGGGATACCTCTTCTGACATACAATTGGTATTAGTGGCGCAAATCTAATGTAGTACAGCTATAAAAATGATAAAAACGGGGTGCACTAGTTCTCAACAATCGCCACTTCGGTAGCTATAGAAACCACTTTGGTATTAGTGCTGCCCAAAGACTTGGAGCGGTGGCGCAGGGGCTGTACCACGAATACCTTGGGTACCGGCTTTTTAAAATAAACGAGCAGTCCAAGAAAAGCGCAGGCAACTGCAGTAATGGAAAGCATAATGTAACTAGACCCAAACCCTCTGCCAGCGAAGGCAATAGCAATGAAAACCGCGTTGAGCATAACGCAGGTAAGCGTTACCTGTTTCTGCCCCAGTCCACGATCAAGCAACAGGTGATGAATATGATTACGATCGGGAGAAAAAGGAGAACGACCCTTAAAGATTCTGATGCTGAAGACACGCAGGGTATCTGCCAGCGGCACCATAAGTACAGAGAAGCCAATCGCTACAACAGATTGCAGCGTAAAAGGCACAGCGGCGGTATCGGCAACAGAAATAAATTTAAGAACGAGGATGGCATTCACTAAGCCAATAAGCAGAGAGCCCGAATCGCCCATAAATATGCGCGCCGGGTTAAAGTTAAAGATCAGGAACGCCACCAGGCTTCCCGCCATAGCAAAGGCAAGCAGGGCATAAGCGGTCATATCAACCAGGTAAAAATACCCGCCAAAAAGCAGCATAGACATCAAACCAAGGGAGCCAGCCAAACCATCAACCCCGTCTATGAGGTTAAATGCATTGATGATGACTATGATAGAAATGTAAGAAAGAGCCAGGCTAACGGCAAGGGGCAATTCATAAACTCCCAAAAAACCGTGCATGCTTTCTATGCGCAATCCGCTCAGGTGAATAATGATTGCCGCAGCCACCACTTGTACGATAAACTTCTTTATAGCCGATAAAATAAGGATGTCGTCTTTGATCCCCAGAAAAAAAATCAGCGTAGCTGCCGCAAAGAAATACTGAAATTCGGGATTTGTCTTAATGGCGATCGAAAGGAGACCCGCGAGAAAAAAGCCGCCGAATATGCCTACACCTCCTAGAGAAGCAATGGGTTTGGTATGTAATTTCCGGGCGTCTGGTATGTCATACAACTTTTTCTGCTGTGCAATGATAATGATGGCAGGAATAGCAACAAATGTGATAATAAAGGCTATAGCCGAGGTCAAGAGCACATATAGCATAAGTCGGAAATTACGTGGCAAAAATAGGGTGAAGCACCTAGCTTAGCAAAAACATAAATTATTAATTAATAAACTATTACCCTGTTAACAGGATAAAATAGAGCAATAAAAGGTTTGCAAGGAAAAAGAGCGCACTTTTGCAAAGTCCGGTAAAAAAGCTCTATTCCTTCGAAAAGTTTAATACGTCTGAAAATTTTATGCCAACTCTTACAGAAACAGCTTCGCAGATAAGAAGAGACATTCTACGTATGGTTCATGGAATCAACAGTGGGCACCCGGGTGGATCACTGGGTTGTGCCGATTTTGTAACCGCACTCTACTTCGATATAATGAAGCATAACCCGGCCGAATTCGATATGGATGCGCGGGAAGAAGATGTTTTCATTCTTTCCAACGGTCATATTTCACCTGTTCTCTATGCCGCGTTGGCCCGGTCGGGCTATTTTGATCCCTCAGAACTCTCCACATTCCGCAAATTGAATTCCCGGTTGCAAGGTCATCCTACAACACATGAAGGTTTGCCGGGCATCCGGATAGCAACCGGATCATTGGGTCAGGGCATGAGCGCTGCTATCGGTGCCGCGCTGGCAAAAAAACTAAACAACGATCAGCATGTGGTGTACTCACTGCATGGTGACGGCGAACTGCAGGAAGGGCAAAACTGGGAAGCTATCATGTTTGCTCCCAATCATAACGTAGACAACCTTGTAGTAACAATCGACTGGAATGGTCAGCAAATAGACGGACCTACTTATAAAGTAAATAACCTCGGCAATATTCGGGAAAAATTCGATGCCTTCGGCTGGTACACCATGGAGATGAATGGCAACGACATGGACGAAGTAGTACACACGTTGAAGGAAGCCAAATCGCTGGTAGGGAAAGGTAAACCCATCGCTATTATCATGCACACCATCATGGGCAAGGGAGTAGACTTTATGGAGAACGATCACAACTGGCATGGTGTGGCTCCAACCAATGAACAACTGGAAAATGCGCTGGGTCAGTTGAAGGAAACCATGGGCGACTTCGACGACTGGACAGAAAAGTAATTCTGTTAACTCGCTTCCAGTACAGCAAAAGGTTGTGACAATTACTCTTCGCGCAGGCGAAACTGCTGTTGCGCCGCTTTTCTTGCCGGTATCCAGGAAGCAATCACTGCTATTACCATAACAGTTCCACCTACCAGGAAAAAGTCGGCAGCGTTCAGCTTCACCGGAAAATAATCTATCAGGAAAGAACCACCCTGCAGGGGCACCAGCTTGTATTTGATTTGTGCAAGCGCCATCACAAGGGCGAGCAGCATACCCACTCCCCCACCAATTCCGGAGAGTAACAATCCTTCGCTCAGGAATATTTTCTGTATCAGCGACTTGCTGCCGCCCAGTGCATGCAGTACACTGATGTCGCCTTTTTTCTCCAGCACCAGCATGGTTAAGGTACCCACCATGTTAAAGGCTGCCACTACCAAAATAAGGGAGAGGATCGCATAGATCACCCATTTCTCAGCCCGCATTACCGCGTACAAACTCTGGTTTTGCTGGTACCTGTTTAGAACAACGTAGTTTTTTCCTAACAACTTTTTTATGGAAGCCTGCAATTCCTCGCTGCTGGCATTGCCCTGCATTTTTATTTCTGCAGCCGAATAGTCCGATGCGCCCATGCCCAGCAATCCTTTTACAAAATCGATATTAGTAATGGCGTACTTGTTATCAAACTCCTGCTGTATGATGAAAGCGCCACTTGTGGTTGCCTCTGCGCTGTTCACATTGTTTAAAAGGTTCTGCAGATCAATGCCTCCCCTTCTTCCGGTGTAGATCAGGATAGGAAATAAATTGCGGTCGCTTTGAACGCCCACTGCATTTTCAATGCCCGCGCCAAGCACCAGGTTCGGACTCGATGAATCGCCTAGGTCGAAGTTGCCCTTCACCATGTATTGTGCTACATCTGAAACAGTAGTGTAATTTTCGTCAACTCCCTTGAGGTAGGCGTTCACTTTGTATTCACCATTCAGCAGCATGGCCTTCTCTTCCACCACCAGCGATACCGCCCGCACCCCCTTCACAGACCTTAGCTGCTTCAGCTGTTCGGCCGTGAGTGTAATTTGTTTACCACTTAAGGGTGATATTTTAAAGTCGGGATAGAACGAAGAGTAAAGCGTTTTTACAAGGTCTTCCAGTCCATTGAAAACACTAAGTACCAAAATGAGTGAAGCTGTACCTACAACGATTGCCACAATGGAGATCCAGGCAATAATGTTGATGGCGTTGGTAGACTTTTTGGCTTTGAAATAACGCCAGGCGAAGAGGAAATTCACGGTGTGCAGTATTTCATTTTACCCCTTCTTAATTTACTGTTCTAGTTATTTTGGCTGTATCGGGTGCCACCAGACCTGTGCTCATCGATCGCTCATTTAGGTTCGTCGCCTGCTGCATCGTTATTCTGAATCTCCTTAAATAAGTTTTCCATTTTAAATACATGATCCAGGGTGTCGTCGTGGTAAAACCGAAGTTCAGGTATCCGGCGCAGCTGGTGCTTCACCTCTGCTGCTAAACCTTTTTTTATTTCCCAGGCCCTGTCCTCGATTCCTTTCATGGTTGCTTTGGCATCCCTGACCTGGAACAGACTAAGATAGATGCGGCATTCGAGTAGGTCGGGCGTAACTTTTACAGAAGATATGGAAACCATTCCCCCATCAATCATGCTTATTCCCAGCCGCTGGAATATCTTGGTTAACTCTTCCTGCAGCATACCCGCTATCTGTTTCTGACGTTTTCCTTCCTCCATTACCTGACCTTTAGTTGGCTGTAAAATTACTTACTTTGCGGCGTTTAAGCGCCGCCATTACATGAAGCGATATTCCCGGATCTTTAATTACATCAGCCACTACAAAGGAGATATATTTTGGTATTGCCTGTTCATCCTTCTTTCCATACTTTTTTCTATTATATCACTGGGCATGCTTATGCCCTTCCTCGACCTCATATTCAATAAAGGAACGGCACCGTCGGGTGTTGCCAACCCGGTGGCCGGGGTACTCCAGGGTATACTCAATACGCTCGCCCAGTCGAGCACCAAAATAGAGCTCCTCGGTATCGTATGCATTATTATCATCCTGTCAATCGGGCTGAAAAATGTATTCCTCGTTTTGGCCGTCTACATATTGAACCCGCTTAAAAACAAAGTGGTCAATCAATTGCGTTCGGAATTATACAACAAGATCCTGCACCTGCCCATCGGTTATTTTACAGAACAAAAAAAAGGGGATCTCATCAGCCGTATCACTAACGATGTAGGCGAGGTAGAAGGCTCCGTAGTAGGTACACTGGAAGGCTGGGTAAGAGATCCGCTTACCATCCTGCTAAATTTTACGGTGCTGTTCTTAATCTCTCCACAGCTCACCGGCTTCCTGCTATTGTTCATTCCTGTAGTGGGATTGATCATCGGCAGGGTAACGCGTTCTTTAAAGCAACAGTCGATGGAGGTTGCGCACAAACAATCAGAGTCTGTATCGGTGCTCGATGAAACACTTACAGGCCTCAGAGTGATCAAGGCTTTTAACGTAGAAACAATTCTTCGCAATCGCTTCTTTGCTATTAACCAGGAGTTGCTGGCTGCCAAGAATCGTATTGGTTACAAAAGAGACCTTGCTTCACCACTTTCGGAGTTCATGGGTGTACTGGTGTTCTCCTGCATTCTTTACTTTGGCGGAAGGCTGATTTTGAGTGGCGGTATTGCTCTGGAGGCTTCGTCGTTCCTGGGATATTTGGTACTTTTTTATAATGTAATAAATCCCGTAAAAGCCCTCTCTACATCATTTTCTAATATGCAGAAAGGCAGTGCTGCCATAGCCCGTATTGAAGAAGTGCTGGCCACTCCCAATACGGTAGACGACAACCCTGACGGAAAGCTACTCACCGCTTTTCACACCAGTATAGAGTTGCGCAATGTATCTTTTTCGTACAATAACATACCGGTACTCAGCAACATCAATCTTGTAATAGAGAAGGGCAAAACCATTGCGCTGGTAGGGTCTTCCGGGGCGGGCAAGTCTACACTCGCCGACCTGATTCCGCGCTTCCACGACGTCAGCAGTGGTGAACTCCTGATAGACGGCGTCAACATCAAACACTACTCTTTAAAGTCAGTAAGAGACCAGATCAGTATCGTAACACAGGAGCCGATTCTTTTTAACGATACCATTTCAAACAATATCCTCATCGGTAAGCAGGGTGCTTCGCCGGATGAAATAGCAGAAGCTTCAAGGGTTGCCAACGCCCATCAATTTATCACAGGCAAAGAGCGTGGTTACGATACGAATATTGGCGACAGGGGCAGTAAGCTAAGTGGTGGTGAACGCCAGCGATTGACCATTGCACGTGCCGTGATTAAAAATCCACCCATCCTTATTCTCGACGAAGCAACTTCCTCGCTCGATACAGAAAGTGAGCGCCTGGTGCAGGATGCTATCAACAACCTAATGCAGAACAGGACTTCTATCGTAATTGCTCACCGCCTGTCTACTATTCGTCATGCTGATGAAATCATTGTATTGCAGAAGGGTGCTATCGTAGAGCGGGGCACACACGATGAACTTCTGCAGCGGGAAGGGTATTATCACAAATTAGTGATGATGCAGGAAGTGAAGTAGTTACGCTGCGTGGGTTGCCCCGAAATGTTTAAAATTGTACAGGGAATTTTATTACCGGCTGCAACGCCCTGAGCAGCAACAGTTGTGTCACTCACTTGTGCTTCCGGGAAGTCTATGCAGCATGGTGCTGTGTTCACTATATGTTATGATGGCGTGATCAGGGAGTGTCTCAACTGGACATACTACTTTTTCAAAACCTCCCGGCTGATCACTAATTTCTGTATTTCGCTGGTGCCCTCGCC
>JBGTIL010000589.1:0-1999 GCA_041745695.1 Chitinophagaceae bacterium
CGGGCTTCCCGAATGGCATTGCGCGCAATATCTACCGGATTTTTATTATCGGGCTCCATATACACCTCGATACCGATCTGCTCCCCCAGAATTCTTAATTGTTCTATGGCTGCAGGGCGATACACGTCGGCTGCCACCAGCAGGGGCGAAAGTTTTTTCTGCTTCTTAAGGTAGTTTGCCAGTTTTCCGCTGAAAGTGGTTTTACCGCTTCCCTGCAGGCCGGCGATAAGGATGACTGCAGGAGCACCCTTGGCATTGAGTTCTGCAGCTTCGCCTCCCATCAGGCTTACCAGTTCATCTTTCACAATCTTCACCATCAGCTGACCCGGACTGATTGCATTCAGCACTTTTTCACCAGCGGCCTTGTCTTTAACGGTATCGGTAAATTCTTTGGCAATTTTAAAGTTCACGTCGGCATCAAGGAGTGCCCTGCGAATTTCCTTAACAGTGGAGGCAATATTTAGCTCGGTGATCTTTGCTTCTCCCTTGAGGTTCTTGAATGCTCCCTCAAGCCGGTCCTGTAACGATTCAAACATAATGGCAGTTTAAACGATTTAAAAAGAGTTCTCTTTTTGAGGGGACAATTTAAGGAAGTTAATTTACTAGGCACCGAATGGTCACGTTTTACCACACATAGTTAGCGACGAAAAAACTACAACATCACGGCAACTGAATGAAACCTATTTCCGCGCCAGCTGGTGTAAACAAAGCGATGACCCCGACACGCAAACATAAAAAAAGAGTGAACGTAGTAGGTTCACTCTAAACAGTTATGGCGCAAAGATAAGGACGGGAAGAATGTTACGTGCCTAAGTAGCTGCGGAGCAGGTTGGCTTTTTGGGTGCTTTGTAATTTCGTAATTGCCTTGTCTTTGATCTGCCTGACCCTTTCCCTTGTTAGGTTAAACTTATCGCCGATATCTTCCAGACTCAGGGGATGATCGACACCAATTCCAAAGAAATAACACACCACTTCTTTCTGACGTTCGGTCAGCGTTTGGAGAGAGCGGTCGATTTCGATGGTTAGTGACTGGTTGTACTCTACTTCTGCATCGGTTTTCGCTGCATTGGTGTTTTCCAGAACATCCAGTAAAGTTCCTTCTTCGCCTTCGGACAAAGGTGTGTCTACACTTACATGGCGCGCATTAATGCTCAGCGATGAAGTAACTTCTTCGAGTTCCATGTTCAGCAGCTCGGCAAGTTCTTCGGCAGAGGGCTCCCGCTCAAACTCCTGCTCCAGTTGGCTGAAAGCCTTCTGGATGCGGCTTGTTAAACCAACTTTGTTCAGTGGCAGGCGCACAATGCGGGCCTGTTCTGCCAGTGATTGCAATATGCTCTGGCGAATCCACCAAACAGCATATGAAATAAATTTAAAACCTTTGGTTTCGTCGAACCGTTGCGCAGATTTAATAAGACCAAGATTGCCCTCATTGATCAGATCCGGTAACGACAGTCCCTGGTTCTGGTACTGCTTCGCTACAGACACTACAAATCGGAGATTTGCTTTGGTAAGACGGTCGAGCGACTGCTGACAGCCCTGTTTGATTGCCCTTGCCAAACGGACTTCCTCTTCTGGAGTAATTAATTCTACCTTGCCAATTTCTTGAAGGTATTTTTCGAGACTTTGAGACTCACGATTCGTGATCGACTTCGTGATTTTTAACTGGCGCATGCTCATAGGATTGGTTTTAAGATGGTTATTTTCAGAATTCGATTTTAAAGTAGTTTGGTTTTTCTTCTAAAATATCCATCACAGCTCAGTAGTTCCCCGGCGAACAAAAACATCTAATACATGTACCAAATTAACATTTGTTAAAATGTGAACAAACTTTTTTTTGTTGAAACGGGAAAATTAATAGGCGAAACAGGGAGAACCACACATGGAATAGGGTAAAAAATATTTTGATAGAAGAATATATTTTCTATTATTGCAGCCACCGACTAGAATCAAACAGGTAAGATGAGCAAAAAACAGTTATACACTTTAGAATTTCCTATCA
>JBGTIL010000590.1:0-5709 GCA_041745695.1 Chitinophagaceae bacterium
TTATACACAATTGAAAAAAGCCGGTGCTGTACTGTGCGCCAAGCTTTCACTCGGCGCGCTGGCTTACGACAACCGCTGGTTTGGTGGTTTTACACGCAACCCATGGAACCTGCAACAAGGCTCCAGTGGCTCATCTGCCGGATCTGCCTCCTCGGTTGTGGCAGGTTTAGTGCCTTTCACCATTGGTACAGAAACGCTGGGCTCCATCGTCTCCCCTTCTACCCGCAACGGTGCCACCGGACTGCGTCCTACCTTTGGAACAGTGAGCCGGAGCGGCGCCATGGTGCTTTGCTGGAGCCTCGACAAAGCAGGACCCATCTGCCGAAGCGCAGAGGATGATGCCATCGTATACTATTACCTAAAAGGCACTGATGGTAAAGACGCCGGGTCGGTAGACCATGCCTTTAATTACGAACAGAAGGCGGACATAAAAAAGTTGCGCTTTGCTTACGCGGAGAACTACTTTAAGCGGCTACCCAAAGATGCACTGGAATGGAAGGTACTTGATGTGTACCGCGCCATGGGTGTAAAACTGGAACCCATTGTTTTTCCTGATTCGGGAGTATACAATTTCAACATGGTAGGCCTGGTATTGAATGCAGAATCAGCAGCTGCCTTTGATGAATTGACGCGTACAGATCGGGACAGCCTGATTGAGCGCCAGGACAAAGCTTTCTGGCCCAATAGCTTTCGCTCCGCACGTTTCATTCCTGCAGTGGAATACATCAATGCAAACCGCTACCGGTCGGTGCTTTGCCAGGAAGTGCAGAAGGTGATGACAAAATATGACGTAGTTATTACACCCACCTTTGCCGGAAGCCAGTTGTCTATCACAAACCTAACGGGCAACCCTGTTGTGTGCATGCCTATGGGTTTTAATGACCGAAATCTGCCCGTTAGCATTACACTCATCGGCAACCTTTACGACGAAGCCTCTATCCTCCAGGCTGCCAAGGCTTACCAGGATAAAACACCCCACCACAAGCTGCATCCTGCAAAGTTTTTAAAATAATAACTGAACACTTCTTCTCTCAGCACGCGTCCGTTATAATCAATAGAAATTTCATGAAGATCACCTCTATCCTCATTTGTACATTTGCCTTGTGTTTACACTCATGTAAGGATACTACAGGTGTAGACCTGCTTGTTTATAATGCACGGATATATACTGTAGATTCTGCATTCTCTATTGTAGAAGCCATGGCTATCAGGGACGGAAAAATAACCGCGACGGGCACTACTAAAGAACTAACTGAACGCTACGAAACAAAGAATAAAATTGATGCTGCCGGTGCCGCCATCTACCCAGGCCTCATTGATGCACATGCGCACTTTTACAGGTATGGCCTGGGATTGCAAACCGCCGACCTGGTTAGCACAACAAGCTGGGAAGAAATCATTAAAAAATTGGAAAGCTTCGGCGCACAGAACCAGGAAGGCTGGCTTATCGGTCGCGGATGGGACCAGAACGACTGGGCGGTAAAAGAGTTCCCAAACAAAGCAACACTTGACAGTTTATTTCCGCAACGTCCGGTATTACTCACCCGGATAGATGGGCATGCCGCCATAGCCAACACCAAAGCCCTGGAATTAGCCGGACTGCTACCGGGCGCTACACTCACAGGTGGCACAGTGGAAACCCGGCAGGGCAAGCTCACCGGGCTTCTGATCGACAATGCGGTAGACCTGGTGGCAGCCAGAATTCCCGAAGCAGGCAGCAAGCAAGTGAAAGAAGCACTCGATGCAGCGCAACGCGCCTGCTTTGCTGTGGGATTAACAACGGTAGACGATTGCGGCCTGCACTACCGCGAGGTGTTAACCATCGATTCTTTGCAGAAACTCGGAGAACTAAAAATGCGCGTGTACGCTATGTTAAGCGATACTAAAGAAAATTACGACTTCTTATTTGGCAGGGGTGCCATTAAAACCGACCGCCTGAATGTACGTTCCTTTAAAGTGTATGCCGATGGGGCCCTGGGCTCCCGGGGGGCCTGCCTCCTTCAACCCTATGCCGATCGGCCGGATTGGACAGGGTTTATGCTCAGCAATCTCCCGCATTTTGACTCTGTTGCCAACATCATCAACAATAAAGGTTTCCAGATGTGTACCCACGCCATTGGGGACTCAGCTAATCGCGCTATACTGGCTATTTATGCCAAATACCTTAAAGTCAACAACGATCAGCGCTGGCGCATAGAACACGCCCAGGTGGTAAACAGCGCCGACTTTACCTCCTTTGGTAGATACAGCATCATACCATCCGTACAACCTACGCACGCCACCTCCGATATGTATTGGGCAGGTGAAAGACTTGGAAAAGAGCGAGAGCGCGGTGCTTATGCCTTCAAGCAGCTGATGGATCAAAACGGCTGGATTCCGCTTGGTACGGATTTCCCGGTTGAAGACATTTCTCCTTTCAAAACATTCCTCGCATCAGTATTCAGGCAGGATGCGAAAGGTTTCCCGAAAGAAGGATACCAAATGGAGGGAGCACTTAGCCGGGAGCAGGCGATCCGCGGCATGACGATATGGGCGGCAAAGTCGAACTTTGAAGAAGCAGAAAAGGGCAGCATTGAAAAAGGTAAGTTCGCCGACTTCATCATGCTTGATCGTGACCTTATGACTGTGAAGGGAGCAGATGTTTTGAAAACTGCTGTGATGGCAACCTATGTTGGTGGTATAAAGGTTTATGGCAGGCCGGCAACCGAGACCAACTAGATTTGCAGCGAAAAACCGTAAGAAGCAATGATAAGAATAGCCATACTCGATCTATACGAAGGGCAGCCTAACCAGGGTATGCGTTGTATTCGTGAAATCATCAATCATTGGAGTGAAGGCAAGGGCGTTGATTGCGAATGGGACGAATTTGATGTGCGTCAACAATCAGAAGTGCCCGACATGGGCTATGATATTTTTATCTCTAGCGGCGGACCCGGGAGCCCGGTAGACAGCATCGGCTCTGCCTGGGAAACAGCTTACTTTTCTTGGTTAGGCGAATTGGAAGCCTGGAATGCCGACAGCAACAACACGAACAAGAAGCATGTTTTTTTTATCTGCCATTCCTTCCAGCTAATCTGCAGGCACTATGGCATAGGAGAAGTAACCAAACGCAAATCAACAGCGTTCGGTGTATTCCCAGTTCACGTGTTATTGGAAGGTCAGCACGATGCTGTATTTCATTCGCTCCCGGATCCTTTTTATGTGGTAGACAGCCGCGACTGGCAGGTGGTACATCCTTCGTTTGAGAACCTGAGCATGCGGGGGGCGCAGATGCTTTGCATAGAAAAGTACCGTCCACATGTGCCCTATGTACAGGCCATCATGGGCGTTCGTTTTAACGAGTATATGATGGGCACGCAATTTCACCCGGAGGCGGATGCTGTTGGCATGAGCATGTACCTCCAGACCGAAGAAAAAAAGAAAACCGTCATCGAAAATTATGGTGAAGCCAAATGGCAAAGTATGATAGATGGGCTCGGCGATCCTGATAAAATCTCTCTTACCTACGCTCACATCCTGCCTAATTTCTTAAATCGTGCAGCTGCACAATTTGACAAAGTCTGGCATTAGCGGGCCGCCGACGTCAACCTTTGCGTGCTCACGCTCCAATGCCACGCGCAATAATTAAAAATTCAGACCGATCCTCGAAGGCTTGCGTGCAATGTAATTGGGCATCTTGAGGTGATCAGTTCTATTGTTTCGAAAGAATACAGATTAACAAATTGGCTAACTTACTCCCTAAAATCTGGTAGCATGGTTCCCGAGCTCCGCTGGCAATACAATAGTGAATTTACCGCTGAGAAATATGCCGCCT
The DNA here is from genome assembly GCA_041745695.1 of Chitinophagaceae bacterium. GTDB lineage: Bacteria > Bacteroidota > Bacteroidia > Chitinophagales > Chitinophagaceae > Flavisolibacter. Next base: position 3,815 of record JBGTIL010000590.1, read on the forward strand.
TTTTAAAAGAATTAGATGATCTACATCCGGGGCAATTGGATTTTCGTATTGCAGAAACGCCGTTATTCATTCCGAAGGCTTTCATAGATAAAGCCCTTGATGCCTGCGAGTCGATCATTGATACCATCGCAGAACCCGAATATAAAGAGTGGAGCAACAAGGCGCTTTCGCAAAACCTGGGCATACCTAACGAGGATGCTCACCCGCAGTGTATTGTGTTCGATTTTGGTATCTGCACCAACGAGGTTGGAGAGCTCGAACCCCAGTTGATTGAACTGCAGGGATTCCCAAGCATGTTTGCTTTCCAGGTATTTTTTGCCGAAACCCATGGGCATCATTTGTTTCAGCCGGCTGGGTACACTCCCTACCTCAATGGTTTTACCAGGGATACTTACACAGACCTGCTTCGCAGGGTTATCCTCGGTAACAGCCAGCCCGAAAACGTGATCTTGCTTGAAATATTCCCGGAGAAGCAAAAAACAAGAATTGACTTCCTCTGTACCCAAACGCTGGTTGGTATCAAAACCGTCTGTCTTACTACGCTTATCCGGGAAGGAAAAGAGCTGTATTATATAAACGACGGTAAAAAAACCCACATAGAACGCATATACAACCGCGTTATATTCGACGATCTCTACCATCAACCCAAAGAGATTCAGGACATGGGCAACCTGTTTCAGCAGGCTTTAAATGTACAGTGGATCCCACATCCGGCCTGGTTTTACAGAATCAGCAAATTTACCCTCCCCTACATTGATCATCCCTTTGTTCCTCCCACGCGCTTTTTATCTGACGTTGACGTACTGCCTTCCGATCTTGAGAACTATGTGGTAAAGCCACTGTTCTCTTTCGCCGGTCAGGGCGTGATCATCGACGTAACAGCTGAAGAGGTAAACAAGATTGAGGATCGCGAGAATTGGATTGTGCAGAAAAAAGTGACCTACGCTCCCATCATCGAAACGCCTGGGGAAAATGCCAAAGCAGAAATTCGCCTGTTTTATTTTTGGGAACCAGGAACGCCGCGTCCGGTAGCGGCTAACAACCTCGCCCGCCTGAGCAAGGGCAAAATGGTAGGCGTCCGCTACAACAAAGACAAAGAATGGGTAGGCGGCACTTTCTGCTTGTTTGAAACATAAAACAATCTCCCGGCAATATGGGAGTTTGTGTTTTAGGGAGATGCCAGTTAATCTGCTCCGGCCAGCTTGCCGAATTGTTAATCTGGCAATTTGCTGGTGCAGACCTTTACAACATATGCCATTTCATCACTATGTATAGAAATCGGTAAAAGCACTGTGAATAAGGCTTTCGTCAGGTAATCGCTTCCGAACGTAGAATTCACACAACTTGCTATCGTAGAAATGCGAGGAATTTTTAAGATCCACTTTAACGAATCGGAGGAGTCTTTTTTTCGTTCTGGCATCCTTTTTCGACAGTAAGAACTACACTAAATCGTATACCATGAAACAATTTTTAATGCTGTTAGTTGTTGCCGGGGCTAGTATCACTTCCTTCGCACAATCATCAAGAGAATCTCGTGATGTTTCCGTAGGCAACCGCAATGGGTCTTCGAACTCACGGAACCGCAACGACCAGGGCGTGATTTTAAATAAGAATAACCGACGCATTTCCGACGAAGGAGACCGCAACAATCCGGGACGGAGCAGGGAGGAACAAATCAGAAGGATCAATGGTCAGTACGACGCAAGGGTTCAGTCCGTAAGGAACGACAGCGACTTGTCGGACTCCGGAAAAGAAAAAAAGATCAGGCAACTGAACCTGGAACGTGATCGCAGGCTGAATGAAGTTAACCGGATCCACAACGACCGCAACAATAGGAATCGCAGAACGAATGACAGAGACAGGGACGATGACAGGGATGATGATAATGACGATGA
>JBGTIL010000591.1:0-9278 GCA_041745695.1 Chitinophagaceae bacterium
TAGCCATTGGCGGAATTGGTTTTTTCGATTGCATCAACGACCAGGCATCAGCCGATGCACTGTTTGATGTGTCGAGGCACTGGCTCCTGCAACAGGGCATGCAGGCAATGGACGGTCCGATCAATTTCGGAGAACGAGACCGCTGGTGGGGATTGGTAGTAGAAGGTTTTCAACCGCCCCTGTACTGCATGAACTACAACCCTCCTTATTACAAACAGCTGTTTGAACACTACGGCTTTCAGACCTTTTTTAATCAGATCTGTTTTGGTAAACATCCCACACAAAAACTGGCAGATAAGATCCTTGAACGGCATGCACAGTATGAGCAGGATCCGGACTTCACTGTTCGAACCATCAAGAAGAGCGAAATGGAAAAATATGCGGTTGACTTTGCCACTGTATACAACGCTGCCTGGGCAGGGCATGGAGGTCTCAAAACACTGAAGAAAGAACAGGTGATGATCATGTTCAACAAGATGAAACCGGTGATGGACGAAAGGATTATCTGGTTTGCTTACCATAAGAACGACCCTGTTGCCATCTTTATCAATCTTCCTGATCTGAACCAGTGGTTCAAACACCTCAATGGAAAATTTGACCTGCTTCACAAGCTGAAATTCCTGTGGATCAAAAAAACAGTTCCCTGCACTAAATTCAACGGAATTGTATTCGGAATTGTGCCTGCGTTCCAGGGAAAAGGTATTGATGCTTTTATAGTAGGCGAAGCTTACAAAACAGTTAAGGACATGACCTACACAGAGTATGAAATGCAATGGATCGGCGATTTTAATCCAAAGATGCTGAACGTTGCAAGCGGGCTTGGCGATGTGCACCAGAGCAGGAAACTTACTACCTACCGTTATCTCTTTGATCGTGCAAAGGAATTTCACCGCCATCCTATGCTCGGCTAGCTTTTACATCAGCAGCCCTTGCCCGAGTCCGGATTTGTGAACATCCTTATCATCTCAGGGTATCCCCTCCTGCCCTCCCTCCCTTGGGCAACCCGACGCTGAAATTGTTACATTTGTACTTCGTTCACCATGGAAAAATTCATTGTCTCAGCAAGAAAATATCGCCCTCAAACCTTCAGCACAGTAGTTGGCCAGGAGCACATTACCACAACACTTAAAAATGCGATCATCACGGGGCACCTTGCCCACGCCTTTCTTTTTTGTGGTCCGCGGGGAGTGGGAAAAACTACCTGCGCACGTATACTTGCCAAAACCATCAACTGCGAAAATTCAACAGGCGGTGAGGCCTGTGATCAGTGTCATTCCTGTATTTCTTTTAATGAAGGCACTTCGCTCAACATTCACGAGCTCGACGCCGCCTCCAACAATTCGGTTGATGACATCCGCTCACTCGTAGAGCAGGTGCGTTTTACGCCACAGGCAGGTAAGTACAAAGTGTATATTATAGATGAAGTACACATGCTTTCATCGTCTGCCTTCAATGCTTTTTTAAAAACATTGGAAGAGCCTCCCTCCTACGCAATCTTCATATTGGCTACAACCGAAAAACATAAGATACTTCCAACCATATTAAGCCGTTGCCAGATTTTTGATTTCAAGCGTATTTCGCTGCAGAACACTATAGACCATCTCCAGGAGATTGCAGAGAAGGAACAAATCGAGACCGAAGAAACCGCCTTACAACTCATTTCTCAAAAAAGTGAAGGATGCATGAGAGATGCGCTCAGCATCCTCGATAAGATCGTTTCGTTCACCAACGGACAGGTTACTTATTCCAACACAATTGAGCATTTGAATATTCTGGATGCCGACTATTACTTTAAGTTGACTGCCTGCATGCTGGAGCAGGATCTCGCAGGCGCAATGCTTTTGTATGACGACATCAACAGGAAAGGATTTGAAGGCGACGACGTGTTGAACGGATTTGCCGAGTTTTTACGGAACGTACTCATTTGTACTGACGATCGCGTTGTTGCCCTGTTGGAGGTGGTGGAGTCGTTCAAGAAACGCTTTGCCTCACTGGCGAAAAAAATGGAGACAGGTTATCTGGTGAGTGCCCTAAACATCCTTAACGAATCAGAAATACAGTATCGGTCGGCAAGAAATAAAAAGCTGCATGTAGAACTGGCACTGATAAAACTCTGTTATCTGAAACAGGCACTGCACTTAACAGCTGTGAACGGAAGTATTGAAAAATCGGGCCAGGCAGCTAATGCCAAACCCGTTTCGTTCCGTGCGCTTGCTCCCATCCGGGTGAAGGAAGCAGCTACGCCGGGCAAAATTGATTATTCCACGCCCGTGACTTCTCTACCCAACGAAGCAGTTCTAATAATTGAAAGCCAGGCACCTCCGCCCCCCAAGGCTCCGATAGAAGCAAAGGAAGCACCCAAAAAACCTCCGGCGTCGAAAAAAATCTCTTCCCTTCAGGCCATCCGGGATCAATTTAATACAGAAGTTAGCAGCGGAGGAGCAACAGCGACAGCCTTGGACGCCACCACTCTTCAGTCTGCCTGGAACGCTTACATCGTTCAACTAAAAGAGCTGAAAAATCCCGCCTGGCAAAGCTTTGCACTGGCTGAACTGCGTATCAAGGATGCCAGCCATTTTGAAGCTACTGCTTCCAATAACCTGCAACAAAAGTTTTTAGAGCTGGAGCGCAACAGGGCTTGCGAATACCTGCAACAGGCGCTGGGTAACAGAGCAGTTCAGTTTTCTATTTTGCTGATAGATTCTCCTGACGAGAAAAAAGATGTTCATGCACCGCTTTCTTCGCGGGAGCAATATCAAAAAATGGCGCAGGAGTTTCCCCTCGTTAAAGAATTAAAAGACCGGTTGAGGCTGGAACTCGATTACTAATATTGCGTCGCAAGGGGTTCAGCTCGTTTAAAATAAGCCGCGCCTGTTTATGGTTATAGGGTCACTGTTGATGAAGCTTTACCAAAAACTGTAAATCATTCAATTTGCCCCATTTGCTTTAATTTCACGCCGCATTACTGCGTAAAACAACTTAGAACATGGCTGAAGTGATTTTGATGCCCCGATTAAGCGATACGATGACTGAAGGTGTGATCGCTGCCTGGCACAAACAAGTGGGCGACCCCGTTAAAAAGGGTGAGCTCCTGGCAGAAATAGAAACAGACAAGGCCACCATGGAATTGGAGAGCTATAAAGACGGAACGGTATTGCACCAGGGCGCAGGCAAAGGCGCTGTGATCCAGGTGAACGACCTCCTTTGTATCATCGGGCAACAAGGTGAAGACATCTCGCAGCACCTGAAAGGAGCCAATGGTACGCCGCCTTCCGAGCCGGCCGCCGCAGCCCAACCTTCAGCCCCGGCAGACAAACCCGCCGCCAGCGAAGCAGCTGCGTCGCCAAAGCAACAAGGTGCACCACTAGACTTATCGAAAATGGAGGAAGTGGTATTAATGCCGCGGCTCAGCGATACCATGACGGAAGGAGTAATTGCAGGATGGCATAAGAAAGTGGGCGACGCGGTGAAGAAAGGCGACGTGTTGGCAGATATAGAAACCGACAAAGCCACGATGGAACTCGAAAGCTACAAGAATGGAAAGCTGTTGTACCAGGGTGCGAAAGAAGGTGAAAAGATTGCAGTAAACGAATTGCTTTGCATTATTGGTGACGAAGGAAGTGTAGACATCAACGCGATTGTAACAGCAAGCAAAGGCGGCGCAGCAGCCAGCACCGAGGCAGCAGCCGGCAACCCTCCTGCCGAAGACAGCAGTAATGCAGCAAGCCCGACTCCCACCGCCCAGGCAGTAGATACGGTAACTCATGAGGCAAACGCAGACGGGCGGATCAAAGCATCACCCCTTGCCAAACGACTGGCAGTTGAAAAAGGAATTAGCCTTGACCAGGTGCAGGGTTCCGGCGATGGCGGCAGAATCACAAAAAGCGATATTGATAATTTTAAATCAAAACCGGCAGCTCCAGCAGAAGCCGCGGCAAGCAATAATGGCAAACAGCCGCTGCAACAAAATGCAGCTGCACCCGGCGGTGGCACCCCCGCAGAAGGGTTTACCGACCACACAGTGTCGCAGATGCGCAAGATAATTGCCCGGCGCCTCAGCGAAAGCAAGTTCACCGCGCCGCATTTTTACCTCAACATGGAAATTACCATGGATAAGGCGATGGAAGCGCGGGTACAGATGAATGAAGTGAGCGATGTAAAGATCTCTTTCAATGATATGGTTGTAAAGGCCTCAGCAATGGCATTACGCAAACACCCGGCTGTCAACTCATCGTGGATGGGCGATTTTATCAGGCAGTACCAGTACATTAATATTGGCGTGGCAGTAGCCATTGAAGATGGGCTGCTTGTACCAGTGGTGCGGTTTGCCGACACCAAAAGCCTCAGTGTTATTGCTGCCGAAACAAAAGACCTGGCTGGAAGAGCGAAAAGCAAAAAGCTACAGCCCAATGAATTCTCAGGCAATACGTTCACCATTTCCAACCTGGGAATGATGGATGTAGAAGATTTCACTGCGATCATCAACCCGCCCGACAGCGCCATCATGGCCGTTGGCAGGATCAAAGAAATTGTGGTTCGTAAAGGCGATGGCTTCGGTGTCAGCAACGTTATGAAAGTTACCCTCAGTTGCGATCACAGGAGCGTAGACGGTGCTGTTGGCGCCGCATTCCTGCAAACATTCAAGAAGTACCTGGAGAACCCGGTTACGATGCTTGTTTAACAGCCGCAAAATATTTCACTAAAAAACATTCGCTTAAAACGGATGTTTTTTTTATGCAGACCGCACCTTCTAATTACAAAACTACCGTAGCCAGTCTTCTCTGTCTCCGCCGGAAACGGCTACAATGGCGGATGTATTCGGCTGAATCATCATTCAGATCAGCGGTAGTACTACTTGCGGGCAAAGAGCAATTTGGTTTGAGGGTCGATGACGATCTTTTTGGCCCCTGGTACATCCATCAAAAACACCGTTTCTTTTTGCGATACAGCGATGGTGTGTATTTGGCTGCCCCCTTCAGAGCGAAGCACTTCTATTTCCAGGGGAAAGGAGAACAAGGGTCCGGTTTGATTGACCGTTACCCTGACACTGCTTTTTTCTAATTTTGTTTGGACGTCAAGTTGCGGAATACCGGGCCGGTACAGCCACTGGGTAAAGAAGATCCCGAGGTCTTTTCCGGAAACGGCCTCCGCCACTTTTTGGAAATCGCGTGTATCGGCATTTGCCCAGCGGTACCGCCTGTAATAGTCCTGAATAATCTTTTTAAAAACAGAATCGCCTGTTTCCATCCTCAGCATGTGCAACACCCAGCCGCCTTTCTGGTAGCTGTTTGCGTTGAGCAGATCCATGTATCCCGAAATACTATCTACAACAGGCTGAGGCCATCTCTGTGCAAAATCTTTTACCTGTTCCCGCTCCGTTTGAAGGCGCCTGACGAAGCTGTCGCGACCGTGCCGATGTTCGATATACATGTTTGTGAGATAGGTGGCAAACCCTTCACTCAGCCAGAGGTGGGAAAAACTTTTTTCTGTAGCGGTATTTCCGAACCACTGATGCGCTATTTCGTGAGCCAGGAGTGCCTCCGAACTTCGGGTACCCGTTACCGTTTTCTCACCGTAGAAAATGGCAGAAGCATTTTCCATACCTCCGAATCTGGTGGTTGATTGTACGTTAGCCAGTTTTTTGTAAGGGTAAGGACCAATATAGGTTTCAAAAAATCGAAGCATATCATCTGCAAGCGCGTAGTCATAAAATCCTTTGGCACTATCCTGAGGATATACCCAGGCGGTTACCGGTACAGAATAAGCGCTGTCTATTTGTCTTACGGCAAAGCGGGCAGCACCAATCACCATCACTTTGGTGGGAATCAGAAGTTCTTCTTTCCAGTGCGTTCGCTTCCGCCCGCCGTCGATGGTTTTTTCTGCTACCAGCAATCCATTGGAGATCACCCTGTACACAGCCGGAGCTGTAACTATAAACTCAACCGAGGCTTTGTCGCCGGGCACATCATTGCAGGGCAACCACTGGTGAGCACGGTTTGGCCAATTATCAGCGAAGAACGTGCGGTCGCCAAATTTGTTTTTCGAAATGATAAGTCCGTCATCCGGAACGCCCATGTAACTGATCTCAAAACTGCGCACCTCACCGCTCTTTGCAGGCTGCAGAAGATAAATGAGCAGCTCATTGTTCTGGTGCCTCACCTGTAATTGCTTCCCTCCTTCAGTAACGGCAAAGGCAATCATTCCCTTCTCGCCATCGAGCGAAGCTAATTGGAGCAGCAGTTGAGAAGACGCAGCCAAGAACATAATGCGAATGGTAGCCTTGCCTGTTATAGCATCTGAAGCATCGGTTAATTCGATGTCGTATTTGTAGTGCTGAACGTCAATGGCCTGCCCCAAACCAGGCAGACCCCTAAGGCAAAAAAACAGTAACAGTGTCAGCGTTCTCCGCATCATGAGGCTAGATTTTTAATAATGGTAGTTTGTGTGTGTAGTGCTACAATTTTTCCAGCATCTCAACCACCTTCTCGCGCCTCAGAATAACGTAACCTATGCGGTCGTTGCTGACTCCATCTTTTAAATCATAACTGAAATGAAGCTGGTCATCCAGTACGGTGGTTTCAAAGTATTTAAAGGAGATGTTTGCATGTGGCTTGAGTTCTTCAGCAATTTCGTATAAATGGGTGGAGAGTATGAAGAAAGAATTTTTTATCTTGATCAGCCCTTTGATTACAGCAAGGGAGCACTTCATGGCATCCTGCACATTGGTGCCCTTAAACAGTTCATCGATTAACACCAGCCACTTTTTGCCATCATTGATTTTGTAGATGGTGTTCTTGATGCGTTGCACTTCGTTGAAGAAATAACTTTCACCACGTGTGATATTATCCACTACGTTAATGTTGGTTAGCAACCCATCAAAGAGTGTCAGCCGCATTTTCTTTACGGGCACACCCATACCAATATGAGCCAGGAAGGTGGCAGAGCCAATAGCTTTGATCAGCGTGCTTTTACCCGCCATGTTAGCGCCGGTCAGGAACAGGAAGTTCTGTTCTTTTTGCATAACGATGTCGTAGGCTACGGGCTGCTGCAACAACACATGGTAGAGGCCGGTAGCCTCAAAAAGCGGCTCTTCTCCTTCAATGAATTCCGGAAACTGCAGCCCATAGGTTTCTACTGCCATTGCCATAGAGTACCAGGCCTCAAGGCGGCTGTATACGTCTACCATCTCCAGTGAGTCGTTCCGGTACTGGTTGCGCAAAAAATGTGTGAAGTAAATATTTTGCTCCACGCCTAGAACCTGATTCGGGGGCAGTGCTGCCAATTGCCGGATGGGTTCCTCCCGGAGCACTTTGTTGATGCGATCGATGTAAAACTGCATCTGCGGTGGCAGTTGGGTTTGAGCAAACAACAAGGAAAGCTTTTGCAGTCCACGGTAAAAATCGGCAAAGTGTTTCAGCGAATACTTAAGCATGGAATAGTCGCTGCCATGCAATACGCGGTAGCTTAAACTGTTGACAGCGTTAGGATATTTGGGAACCGGATCCAGGTTATAATCGAAAAACTTGTCGATCATCAGGATGGTACCATTGGTTATCTCTGCAGGCCATTCATCAATGTGGGCGATAAGTGTTTTGAGGATGTTTTGTGTGCCAATAATTCGTTTCAGGTCGTTGTGGGGCTCCGTGAAAAAACGCCTGAGCCATTCCTTACCGCCGTAGGTTTTAGTGAAGTTGAGTTTGTGAAAGATAGAGAACTCTTCTTCGTGGTGAAATACCGAGATATCGTTGAACGTTGTTTTATCTATCTGCATTGTTCCAAATACCAATTTTAGTGTTCAGTAAAGCAGGCCCCTATCGTTCGAACTGCAGTCGCCTGCCCTTCACCGATTCATTCCATTGACCCTTGTTGTATACCAGTTGTCCGTTAACAAAAGTGTGGGTGATGGCAGCAGGAAAGGTTTGTCCAAGGAAAGGGCTCCATCCACATTTGTAATAAATATTTTCACTGGTAACGGTTGTTACTGCCTTCATATCAACTATCACAAGGTCGGCAAACTAACCTTCGCGAATATAGCCGCGCTCCTTAACCAGAAAACAATCAGCAACAGCATGGCTCATTTTCTGCACCAGTTTCTCAATAGAAATTTTGCCCTGCGCACAATAAGAAAGCATGAGCAGGAGTGCGTGACCAACCAGGGGTATACCGGCATGAGCTTTTTCGTAGACAGTTCCCTTTTCTTCAAGCGTGTGCGGGGCGTGGTCTGTAGCTATCACATCCAGCCTGTCGTCTAACAACGCAGTCCACAATGCTTCTCTGTGATGCGGGTCTTTAATAGCAGGGTTGCATTTGATCAGGTTTCCTTTTTCCTTATAATCATCAGCTGTAAAATGCAAATGATGTACACATACTTCCGCAGTGATCTGTTTAGATTGGAGTGGCAGCAGATTGGTAAATAGTTGCAATTCTTTTTGGGTGCTGATATGCAGTATGTGAAGGCGTGTACCATGTTTCTTCGCTAACTGCACGGCTTTGAATGACGATTCGAAACACGCTTCCTCGTCTCTGATAACCGGATGATCTGAGGGCTGCAGCTGTCGGTTTTGCAGCAGCAACTGCGCGTTGTTTTGTTTGATGATAGCTTCATCTTCGCAATGGGTGGCGATCAGCAAACCCGACTCACTAAATATTCTCCCGAGGGTAAGGTAGTTGTCTACCAGCAAATTGCCGGTAGAAGCACCCATGAATATTTTGATCCCACAAACGTCTGCTTTCTTTTCATTGGTGCGTAACACTTCTTCAGTGTTATCGTTGGAAGTGCCCATGTAAAAAGAATAATTCGCAAGCGAGGTTTTCGAAGCGATCGCATATTTGTCTTCCAGGAGCGCCTGCGTAAACACCGGAGGCTGGGTATTCGGCATCTCCATGAAACTTGTAACACCGCCTGCAACAGCAGCTCTGGATTCAGAATAAATAGTAGCCTTGTGGGTTAAGCCCGGTTCTCTGAAATGTACCTGATCATCAATGACTCCGGGTAATAAATATTTACCCGCACCATCCAGCTCAATGCAGGCTACATCACCCGACTCAATAGCTGGGGCTATCTTTTCAATTCTCCCGCCGCTGATCAGTACATCGTTTATCACGGTGGTACCCTCGTTCACCACATGTATATTCTTAATCAGGTATTTTTGCATCATTCTTATTCTATAAATAACCCTGCATGCAAATTAAACAACTGCTCGTTTCTCTTTTCATTTTATCTTTTATGCTCCCTGCTGCAGGGCAAACCACCTATTTTCCGCAAGGCGCCCGCGAGA
>JBGTIL010000592.1:0-6519 GCA_041745695.1 Chitinophagaceae bacterium
CGTACTCCTTAACTTTGACAGCATCCTAATATAGTGACCAAATTTAATTGAAAGTCGTCCAGTCGTTTACGGTCATGCTTCCCTTCGATCAGGCAAAACCGATAAAACAGCGTTATGGTTTCCGAACCTGGCGACAAGCAAAAAGCGAAATGTTCCCCTGAAGATTTTAGTTTCGAATTGAAAATTTACAAGGAGAAGCGATGTTATCACAATTAGTAATGACATTTAGTGAGAATTTAAAATCAAAAGTATCTCTGATGGGTCAGTAGCGCCTGCCGTTTTGATTGAAGGCATCTTAGTTGAAGCCTGGTTCAAGATCCAGGTGCATGAACAACTAACGTTTAAATGTATATGGAAGAACACAAGTTGCGCAGTACCGGATGGTTTGGCCGCCCGGGGAAAGACGGATTTATTTATCGCGCCTGGATGAAAAAGATGGGCATACCCACGCACGAGTTTGATGGCAGACCCGTTATCGGTATCTGCAATACCTGGTCGGAACTCACGCCCTGTAATTCCCATTTTCGCGAACTGGCGGAACATGTTAAAAGAGGTGTGTACGAAGCCGGTGGATTTCCTGTAGAATTCCCGGTTCTATCCCTGGGCGAAACGCTGATGAAGCCAACTGCTATGCTGTTTCGCAACCTGGCAAGTATGGACGTTGAGGAAGCAATTCGGGCTAACCCATTAGACGGAGTTGTGCTATTATGTGGTTGTGATAAAACCACGCCTTCACTGGTGATGGGCGCTTGCAGTGTAAACTTACCCACCATTGTAGTGTCCGGTGGACCGATGCTCACCGGCCGACACAAGGGAAAAAGCATCAGCACTTCCGACATCTGGCGCTTTTCAGCAGCAAATCGTGCAGGCCAAATGGACGACAGCGAAATGATGCTTGCCGAGGCGGGAATGTGCCGCAGTGACGGCCATTGTGCGGTAATGGGAACTGCATCTACCATGGCTTGTATGGTAGAATCACTGGGCATTTCCTTGCCAGGTAACGCCGCCATACCGGCACCGGATGCAGCGAGAAAAGTACTGGCGCAGTTGTCGGGATCCCAGATAGTGCAAATGGTGAAAGAAAACAGAGTACTTTCTGATGTTCTTACAAGGCAGGCTTTTGAAAATGCCATAATGGTGAATGCAGCCATTGGTGGGTCCACCAATTTCGTAATTCATTTGCTTGCGATAGCCGGTCGCATTGGTGTGGATCTAACTATTGATGACCTGGACAAATACTCTTCCAGCATCCCGCTTATTGCCAACCTGCAGCCATCCGGAACGTATTTTATGGAGGACCTGTACTATGCTGGTGGCTTACCGGCTGTCATCAAAGAATTATTGCCACATTTAAATAAAGACTGTATTGCTGTGAACGGAAAAACCATTGTAGAAAATTTCGGTAAAGTCGAAGGCTATGATCCTAATATCATCACCACTGTAGACAAGCCTTTCAACACCATGTCTGGTTTCATTGTGCTCAAAGGGAATCTGTGTGAGAACGGGGCTGTCATCAAACCGTCTGCCGCAACGGCACCACTGATGCAACACACAGGAAAGGCCGTGGTGTTCGAAGACATCGACGACTACAAAATAAAAATTGATGACCCCAACCTTGATATTGATGAAACGAGCATTTTGGTTCTGAAGAATGTAGGACCAAAAGGGTATCCGGGTATGCCCGAAGTAGGAAACATGGGCTTGCCGTTGAGGCTCCTGGCAAAAGGAGTGACAGATATGGTGCGTATCTCCGATGGCAGGATGAGCGGTACCGGCTTCGGAACAGTAGTATTGCACATCTCACCCGAAGCAGCCGACGGCGGCACGTTAGGAATTGTGCACGACGGTGATGAAATCACGCTGGACGTGCATAATCGTTTACTGCACCTGCATCTTTCGGACGAAGCAATAGCGACAAGAAAGATGAACAGGAAGTCTGAAGCAACCATTGCAACAAGAGGCTATGTAAGGCTTTACCAGCAGCATGTTCAGGGAGCACACCTAGGAGCAGATTTAGATTTCTTGCAAGGTAGTTCCGGAAGTGCTGTTACGAAAGATTCACACTAAGGGCACAGTTAATGAAAACTAAATGTAAACAACACGGATGATCATGCTAACGAATAAAGTTGCCCTTGTTACCGGGGCGGGGCAAGGTATTGGTTTGGAGATTTGCAAGAAACTGGCGAGCGCTGGTGCCAGGGTTATCCTCAATGACCTTGATGCGACACTGGCAAGTAAGGCAGCAGCAGAAGTAACCGACGCGGGTGGTATTTGCATACCCGTGGCAGGCGACTCGGGAGATACGGGAGTGATTCAGCAGATGGTAGACATGGCTGTCAGATCATTTGGTCAATTGGACATTGTCATAGCCAATGCAGGCATCACTTTGTTTGGTGACTTTTTTACCTACTCACAGGAAGCATTTCTCAAGGTGATGCAGGTAAACCTTGGTGGAACTTTTTTCCTCGCCCAGGCAGCAGCGAAACAAATGAAGCAACAGAAGGAGGGTGGTAGTTTGCTTTTTATGTCATCTGTTACCGGCCATCAGGCACACAAGAATTTAGCGGCATACGGCATGAGCAAGGCAGCCATTGAAATGCTTGCCAAAAACCTGGTCATCGAACTTTCAGAATTCCGGATCAACGTGAATTGTATTGCGCCAGGTGCCACGGCAACAGAAAGAACCCTGGAAGACAAAGACTATGAAAAAACCTGGTCGCGCATTACCCCGATGGGACGATCCGCCAGTGTTACCGACATTGCCAGTGCAGCTTTGTTTCTCGTTTCCGAAAATGCTAAACACATTACCGGGCAATCGTTGATAATAGACGGGGGCTGGACCACTGTCAGCCCTTCCCCTTACTAGAAAAAATATAATAAAGGCGATTATGTTCAGACTAGACAATAAGATAGCGTTAGTAACTGGTGGCGGCAGTGGTATCGGCAAAGCCATTTCGGAGTTGTTTGCCCAGCAAGGCGCAATCGTTTACATCCTCGACATCGATGAAACAAGCGCTACTGAAACTGTCAACGCAATCACAGGGAATGGTGGAAAGGCAATTTTTAAAAGATGCAGTGTAGCTGTGTTGGACGAAGTTGATGCGATTGTTCAATCAATCGTGGGGGAAAACAACGGTATCGACATTGTTATCAATAACGCAGGCATCGCACACATTGGTAATGCTGAAACAACAACTCCGGAAGACCTGGAGCGTTTGTTTGCGGTAAACGTAAAAGGAGTTTACCATGTATTGCACACGGCGCTTCCCCACATGAAAAATAAAAATAGCGTGGTGTTGAACCTCGCATCAATTGCAGCTACTGTTGGGCTGGCAGACCGTTTTGCATACAGCATGTCGAAAGCAGCCATTGTAGGAATGACTTTATCGGTTGCCAAAGATTATCTGCAATTCAACATCCGATGTAACTGCATTTCACCTGCCCGCGTACATACGCCTTTTGTTGATGGCTATATCAAGAAAACCTACCCGGGACAGGAGCAGGAAATGTTTCAAAAGCTATCCAAAACACAACCCATCGGCCGAATGGGTAAGCCTGAAGAAATTGCTCATTTGGCCTTGTATCTGTGTTCCGATGAAGCAGCCTTTATCACGGGGTGCGATTATCCCATCGATGGTGGTTTTACCACCCTCAATACCTAGTTTTTGCAAGAGTCATGATATGTCAGTAACCAATCAATTGCAATATGAAGTCGTTGTACCGCATAATTGTTTGTTGGGAGAAGGCCCAATCTGGGACTTTGAAACGAAGACCATTTGCTGGGTAGACATTTTAGCGGGAAGCATCCATGTGTTCTGCACAACTGAGAAGATACATCGGATGATTCCTGTGAAGGAGATGGTGGGTGCAGTGGCGCTGTGTACGAACGGAGACTTTCTTGCTGCTTTAAAAAGTGGATTGGCTTTCGTTGACAGAACCAGCGGTGAAATAAAGCTGTTGTTTCATCCGGAAATTCATTTGCCCCACAATCGCTTTAATGATGGTAAGTGCGACCCTGCAGGACGGTTCTGGGTGGGTACGATGGCACTGACAGAAAGCAAGGGGTCCGGCAGTCTTTACATGATTGAAGGGGACCTTTTACATTCCGTAAAGATTGCAGGCGTAACTATCTCCAACGGCATGGCATGGAGCCGCGACAACAAAACCTTTTACTACATCGATACACCAACGTTCGAAGTTGTAGCATATGATTACGATATCGAAACAGGGCATATTGCAAACAGAAAAGTTGTTATCAGTATTCCTGAGAAAGAAGGTTATCCTGATGGCATGACTATAGATAATGAGGGCATGCTATGGATTGCACACTGGGATGGTTGGCAGGTTGCTCGCTGGGATCCTGTCACAGGAGCAAAACTGCTTAGCATTCCTTTGCCTGCTGCACGTATTACCTCCTGCGCTTTTGGTGGCGATGATTTGCAGGATTTGTACATCACTTCCGCCAGAACAGGCCTCACAGAAAAGCAACAAGAGGAGCAGCCCTTAGCCGGTTCGCTGTTCGTTATCCGGAATTGTGGTTTCCAGGGCCTAGAAACTTACCCATTCGACTATCAGGAAAATAAAAACAAATAATTTTATGAAACTTGTTTTCTATTGCAATCAAATAACGAGTGGACCTGCAACATACCAGCAAAGCGGCAGCAGCAATAGCCGCAGCCGGTTTCTCAGAGCAGCATATTGTTGACTGTTAGATTAGGTTTGCTCTACAAAGCCAGCAGGTGTTGTTTCCAGCTACTGAAAATCCTGCTGTTGAGCAATGATTAGGTTTTTCGCGGTTGTAGTTTATTAAACAGGGACCTTCACAATAACAAAGAAAATTGCGCATATGAAATTGATACGTTTCGGAAATCCGGAGAATGAAAAGCCGGGTGTATTGCTAGATGGAAAGCGTAAAGACCTCTCACAGCATTTTTCGGATTGGAACAGATCGTTTTTTTGCAACGGTGGCTTAAAGCAAATAGAGGCCGTATTGCAAAACCACAAGGACCTGCCTGGTGTTGCAGATGATGTTCGTTGGGCATCCTGCATAGCCCGCCCCGGAAAAGTGCTTTGTATTGGATTGAATTACTCTGATCACGCAAGGGAAAGTGGTATGGACATTCCGTCGGAACCGATCTTGTTTCAAAAGGGCGCGAATACAGTAGTAGGGTCTTACGATAATATCCTGATCCCAAGAGGAAGTGAAAAGACAGATTGGGAGGTGGAATTGGGAATCGTGATCGGCAAAGATGCCCGCTATCTCAGTTCGGTGGAAGAAGCAGAAGCGTACATTGCTGGCTACTGTGTTTCGCACGACGTTTCGGAAAGGGCTTTCCAATTAGAAAGGGGAGGCCAGTGGACGAAAGGGAAATCCTGCGACAACTTCAATCCTTTGGGACCTTGCTTGGTTACGAAAGACGAAATTGCTGATGTTCATAAACTGTCTATGTCTCTGTCTGTGAATGGAAGGCCCATGCAGAAGGGGAGTACCGAAACGATGGTATTTAATTGCTTTTACCTTGTTCATTACCTGTCGCAGTTTATGACGCTTGAAGCGGGTGATTTGATCAATACCGGCACACCTCCCGGCGTAGGATTGGGTATGAAGCCACAGCAATATTTAAAAACTGGTGATATAGTGGAACTAAGTATTGAAGGCCTTGGAACCCAGAGGCAGGTTTGTATAAATGCCTGAACCTAATTATTGATCCTCTAAACACAGAAGTTGAATCGAACAACAGGCAGCCCTAAGCTGCAGGCGTCCAGACATTTGGAAAAGGATGTTGGAAAATGCACTGCTTCCGAAAGCGTTGCCAAATTACCAGTCAAATTGTCGAATAGATTCTTATTTTCTGATCGTTTTAATTGACGGGTGTTTTATTTATAACCAAGCTGACTTTTCTTTTTGCTGATCTCTATTAAGCCGTTGGGCAGTAGCCACCCTGAAGGAATATTAGTTACAAAGAAGTAACAATACTTTCTATCTTTAATCCATATAATCTTTTGATGTTTTTTTTCTGTAACACTGACGCCTTCGTAATTGTTATGCGTTCATGGAGGTGGCCTATTTTTTTGTTTATTGTCGATTCTTTACTTGAAATAGTCAGGTTTCAAGGGCACAGGCAGTGGGGCAGGAGCTCCTTTCCACAAAAACATACATAAA
This sequence comes from Chitinophagaceae bacterium, assembly GCA_041745695.1. Lineage (GTDB taxonomy): Bacteria > Bacteroidota > Bacteroidia > Chitinophagales > Chitinophagaceae > Flavisolibacter. The sequence goes on from JBGTIL010000592.1 coordinate 6,164, forward strand.
TCATTTAATATGTAATTATGATGATAAAAACTGCTTCAATCTTCATTTTTCTTTTGGCTGTTTTGCCTTTCGGTAGCAAGGCCCAGGAGTGGAAAATCAAGAACTATACTTTAGGATACAGGATATATGAGCTGAATGCAGTAGGCAATAATCCAATTACAATTGGTCCTTTACTGAAAGAGCCAGCAGCCTATCAGCAGTATTTAAGCACAATTACGGCTAACAGCATTCATGGTAATCCAGGTGTTACAAAATTGCACACCTGGTACATAAATGCCGAGTGGCAGAAAGACAATGCTTTGTCGCGCTTCTGGAAAAAATACACGGTGCAGGCAGGACTGCTCTTAACCGCAAGG
>JBGTIL010000593.1:0-3583 GCA_041745695.1 Chitinophagaceae bacterium
ACCGGAAAGTGCAGACCTGTTTCTATACTGTAAACAGCAGGATTAGGGATATCTGTTTTTTGCCGGATGAGGTCGTACTTGATATGTTCGTAGGAGTTGGCAATGCTGCGCTCCCAGAGGTCGACATAAGCGGTTTTCATGCTGCGAAACTTCTCATCATGTTTTTCGAACCTGGAGAGCCGGTACTGGTACACCCGCACTGATTTTGTGTTACCGCTGCTTAGAAAAAAATAACCTTCTCCGGCATCGAGGGGTACCAATCCTATAGGGGTAATGGTAAGATTATATTCAACGTGCTCGTAAATTTCTGCACCGCAGTTGATAGCTGTTTTCATCTCGGCGGCGGAATACTGGATGATCTCTTCCAATTCTACCATCAATTCATCATCTTCGATCATTTGCTGGTAGAGCACCTGCAATTTTTCGATCTGGATGCCGGTCAATTTTTTTGGAAAGTGTTCCTGCAGGTGTTTTTTATTTTCCCGGAAGGCAACAATGTTATTGTAATGGAAGATAAGATCTGCAAGCTGTGGATAGAGTTGCTTCTCGCTAAAGTGACCGTTGATTTCTTTCAGGTAAGCGAGGAGTGTGTATTTTTTTAGTTCGAAATCAATGTAGCCTTCAGCAAACCAGGTTTCGGATAAGCGTTTCATTATGGTAAGAATTATATTCCTAAGTTATAACGCGGTGGGCGAAATGCCAAACGGGTTAACTTTAATTTATAATTAGAACCGTGTTGAAAGTCTTAGTCTTTTCAATGATAGTATTTTGTTGCTCCTGCGCTTCCACATACTATGTGGTACGCCATGCGGAAAAGGAAGCAACAGGTCCGGGTATGTCGGGCAACGTAGCTTTGTCGGCCGCCGGGCAGCAAAGAGCAGTGTCACTGCAGCAACGCCTGCAGCGGGCGAACATCAACCATATCTACTCCACCAATACGATCAGAACCAGGGGCACTACTGCGCCTTTGAGTAGAGCAACTGGAGTCGCCGTGCAATTATATGATCCGGCCGACAAGGCTTTTATTGGTAAGCTCCGTACGATGAAACGTGCTAATGTTCTGGTGGTCGGGCATTCTAATACGGTGGACGACCTGGTGAATGGGATTACTGGTAAACAGCTGCTGCAAGACCTGCCCGACACCAAGTATGGTGACCTGTTCATCATCCGGAAGCGGGGAGAGCAATATTCTTTTTCGAAGGGGCGCTTTGGAAATTGAAGGGGATCTAATTCTGGGTTTGTTTATTTTCCGATTACGGGGACAAATAACCCTCCTGCATAAAATTGGACGCTCGGTGAAACGCGTGAGTTTGAGTATTTACAAATGAAAACGGAAAGGATTACGAAAAGATTATCTAAGCCCGAGCGTATGTGTTCAGCCATTGCGTGACCGTTTCAACTAATAAGCCATTAGCGTCAACCTTTTCGACAGATTTGTCTGTCTCGACAATTATGTAGTAGATGAATCAATGCATGATGTATATTTTTTTAAAAGTACATTTGATAAAATAATGTTATGGAATCGGTCAGCCGCTTGTTGTCGGTTGTACTTGCGTGTTGCATTGCAATAAATTCTTGTTCACAGACTGGCTTGTCTGCGGGCACGTTAGCAACAGATGTTTTCGCAGGCAGTACCCCATGCAATGCATCAGTGAATGCCGTGCTTAAACTGCCCCCTTCTGACACCTGTGTGTTTATGAAATGGGAACTGGAGATGTTGCCCCAAAAGGGCAAAGACAGCTCATTTAAACTGCTTATTTCCTACGGTGATTTCCAGCCAAATACAATGCATTTTTTAGGCGGCGGAAAAAGTATGAGGTTTGTCGGAAAACTTTGGACGACTCCTATTATCAGAAACGGCACAAACTACAAAATCTTGCATCTCTCCAGCGAACAGAATGCATCAGAGCTTTTGTTCATTCAGCTTGACAATAATATCCTTCATTTTATAGACAGTAATATGAAGTTCATAAAGGGAGACGCCAGCTTTGCATTTGCTTTGAACAGAATTAATGCTTCTAAATCAAACTGATTTATAATGAAAGCAATATCTTCTTTATTCATTCTGCTGTGCAGTTGTTTTCCGTTCACGCTTGTCTCAGCGCAGTTAGCAAATAATAAGGCTAATCTTATTGGGTATTTTGATGGCAGAACACCATGCCAGGAACTCGCGAAGCAATTAAATGAAATAACGACACCTGAATGTATAAAAATAAAGTGGCGACTCACGCTCTATAAAAACGGGGCTGATACCACTTCAGGCACTTACTCGTTGGAAGGTTTTAAATTTCGAGGGGATAGTGTTTTAAAAGGTACATGGCAGATTGTTTCCGGAACGAAGGCAGACCCGAAGGCAATCATTTATCAACTCCATCACTCGGTAAAGGGATCTTTATTTTTTTTAAAAGCAGACGATGTTGTACTTTTTTTTCTAGGCAAAGACAGAAATATCATGGTAGGTAATAGGCATTTCAGTTATGCTTTGTATAAAGCACTGGAAGATTAATTAACCTAAATTTTAATGTATCTATCATATACAAAAGAACAAGCCAGGTGCCAACAAAAGTATTGTCAATAGTGGGGTTGGACGTTGGATGAATCGGCAATATATCACTATCAGCTTTGGTAAAGGCGGAAGGAACTCTTTGGAACATTAGAATATATTTTTAATCTTTAATTAAATAATGCACTTTAGTTGCCAGACGGACGTTTTTCAACTTCCCCCACCATCGGCAATACTTTTCGTTGTGCGCAACAGCTGACCTATATCCTATGTGAAGAGATGGTTGTAGCTTTTAATTCAAATTATTGGGTTATGGAAAGTCGTGTCATCAACATAGATCCGGAAATCTTAGGTGGAACGCCGGTCTTTTATGGTACACGCGTGCCTATTAAGAACCTGTTCGACTACCTGGAAACAGGAGAAAGTATTGACTATTTCCTTGATGACTTCAGCGGGGTACAACGGGAACAAGTCATAAAACTTCTTGAAATGTCTCAGAAGCTCATTGAATCTTCGTCAAATATCCTGCATGAAAATACTGCTTGCGAATGTGTCACAAAACACCTGAAGCCGTCTTGCCGATCATGAAGTCTTACAGTTCGAGAAATGCAATGGAGTGGCATTAAAAATGGGAAGCTCATGGCTCCATGTGTTGAACATGGCTTTGACATTCTATTGACGATTGACAAGAACCTGCAGTACCAGCAGAATCTTCACCTTTTTTCAATTGCTATTGTTATTCTACATAGTCTTAGCAGCAAATTGGAAGAAGTTGCCGATTTTTTGCCAGTCTTCAAACTAAAATTAAACAGCTTTGAACGACACAAGGCTTACCTTCTTGACAAATGACGCAGCACACAACATTGGTGGCGGTTGCACACCTAGATTTTAAAAAATCAAGTAAGCTGGTTGAGGGTTGGTTATTTTGTTTTAGTAAACAGCAAAGTAGGTGCTGATTTGCTGTGGTGATGTATAATAATAGATCATGTTATTACAAACCACAAGCACAGGCTTTTTCCTCTCTTTTTCAGGCTTATTAGGGCTATTTGTCTTTTTTGCTCACTGTGATTCAGCCACTTT
>JBGTIL010000594.1:0-2804 GCA_041745695.1 Chitinophagaceae bacterium
TAATCGGTATCGCACATCTGCAGGGGAGCTATGCGTTGCGCTCCATAAGAGGACAATTGCAGATCAACATCTTCGCCTGCTTTGCAGAAAAGTGGGTAGGATGTATCGCCCAACGCCATGATTCCATACTTCAGGTTTTGCAAGTGCAGCTCGCTGCTATGCAGGTGGTCGTAGAATTTGCGGGCAGCTGCCGGTGGTTCACCATCGCCATGAGTACTGATAACGCCAATGAAGTATTCCTCCTTGGGCAGGTCGGCCAGCTTATACTGGTCGAGGCTTACCAGTTTTACAGACAAACCTTTTTGTTTAGCGGTGGCTGCAAAATTGGTGGCCAGGCGTTTCGAGTTGCCTGTTTCCGAACCGTAGGCCAGGGTAATTTTTGGACTGGCGGTCTTAACGGTTGGGGCGGGTGCAGCAGCGGTTTTATCGCCCAGCAATCCTGCAAAGTAGCCACTGAGCCAGATCAATTCTTCTCTGGTGGAGGACTGGGCCAGTTCATCAGCTCTTTTCTTTTTTTCGTCAGATAACATTCCGAGATTTTTATGCGGTCAACAATGCGGCTTCTGCGACGTCCGGTTTTTTCTTAATCAGCTTCCCGGTCACAGGTTTAAAGTATTCTTCTGTATTGCTGCTATTCTCCAGCCAGGCAAATTGTTTGTGCAGTGCTACCACCCGTCCTATAACAACCAGCGATGGCGAGGCCAGCTCCAGATGCACAAGTTGCTGGTACTGGTACAAATTACAGGTATGTACTCTTTGATTAGGTGTAGTAGCCTGCTCAATGATTGCCAGTGCTTTGTCGGGATGGATGCCATTTTCAGTAAGGTGGTGCACCACGGCTCCCAGCGTTTCGGCAGACATATAGAAAACAAGTGTGTCTTCTGTTTGGGCTAACTCTTTCCAGTATTCGGCAGATACAATGTCAGACTTGTAATAGGTAAGAAACCTGACAGCTGTGGAAAAGTCGCGGGCGGTTAACGGTATACCCGCATAGGCTGCGGCACCGAGGGCAGCTGTAATACCAGGAACGATTTCGTAAGGGATGCCATGTTCGGCAAGGGTTTGCAATTCATCGAGTATGTTGGAGAATATGGATACGTCGCCTCCTTTCAGTCGTACTACGTATTTACCTGCTGCAGCATACTGAAGCATCAGCTCATTGATGGTTGCCTGGGGCGTTGACATTCCCCTGCGACACTGCTTGCCTACTGGTACGATCAGCGCTTGCGGAGCATATAATTCAACAATGTCTGCGCTCACCAGGCGGTCGGTCAGCACTACGTCTGCTGCGCCGAGGTGTCGCACTGCTTTCATTGTAATCAGCTCCGGATCACCCGGACCTGCACCTACAATGATCACCTTACCCCAAGTTATGTTCTGCTGCATTTGGCTCATTAAAATAGTCCGTCAATTGATAAATACCTTTCACCGGTATCGTAGTTGTAAGTAAGTATAACCGAACCCTTTGGAATCTCAGGCAGCTTCTTGGCAACGGCTGCCAATACAGCTCCTGTAGACACCCCGGCGAGTATTCCTTCTTCCTTAGCCAGCCGCTGGGCATAATCATACGACTCCTCCTTGCCCACGGTAATCACACCATCAAGTGCAGCCGTGTTCAGGATAGATGGTACGAAGCCTGCGCCCAAGCCCTGCAAAGGGTGTGGTGAGGGTGCGCCTCCGCTTAATACCGGCGAGAGCTCAGGTTCCACCGCAAACACTTTCAAACCAGCTATTTTTGGCTTTACTATCTCTGCGATAGCTGTTATGTGTCCGCCCGTACCTACACCAGTGATCACATAATCCAGCCCGTCAGGAAAATCATTGATGATCTCTATGGCTGTGGTTTTTCTATGGATCTCGGTATTGGCAGGATTGTCGAACTGCTGTGGTATCCAGGAATTGGGCGTTTTTTCAGCCAGCTCACTAGCGGTCTGGATAGCACCCTTCATACCTTTTTCCCTCGGCGTTAGTATAAATTCGGCACCGTATAACGATAAGAGTCTTCGTCTTTCTATGGTCATGCTCTCTGGCATTACCAGGATGATCTTGTATCCTTTTACGGCAGCCACCATTGCCAGACCGATGCCGGTGTTACCAGAGGTAGGCTCGATGATAACGCTCTCCTTATTCAAAATACCCTTCTGTTCGGCATCCTCAATCATTGCCAGAGCAATACGGTCCTTGATGCTGGCACCGGGATTTTGTTTTTCAAGTTTCATCCATACCTCGTAATCAGGCCCGAACAACTTGTTGATGCGTACATGTGGCGTATTTCCGATAAGCTGGAGAACATTATCAACTTTCATTTCTTTCTTTTATAAATGATTAAATAATAAAATTCAGGGGTTCGGGAAAAGGGTTGCGGTCTTTAATTTTAATTTCACTTTTGTGGTATACAACAGAGTTGGCAGGTACACTGTAAGTAAGCCATACGTTGCCTCCTATGATACTGCCCCTGCCAACTACGGTTTCACCGCCTAATATCGTGGCGCCTGAATAAATGATCACTTCATCCTCTATGGTAGGGTGACGTTTTTTACTCGCTTCTTCTTTGGCTACATTCAGTGCGCCCAGTGTAACTCCCTGGTAAATTTTCACGCCTTTGCCAATGTGCGCCGTTTCACCGATCACAATGCCGGTTCCATGGTCTATCGAAAATGAGGGACCTATTTGCGCAGCGGGATGAATGTCGATACCTGTTTTACTGTGTGCGAATTCTGCAACGAGCCGGGGAAGCAAGGCAATTTTTTGTTTCCATAGCTGGTGCGATAACCTGTAAACAGCTGTGGCAAAAAACCCCGGGT
>JBGTIL010000595.1:0-11150 GCA_041745695.1 Chitinophagaceae bacterium
TCTACCGAATTGATGCCGCCGAGGCCGAGGTGGTCTGCTGCCACGTTAGTTACCACCGCAACATTACAATGGCGAAACGCAAGCCCGCCTCGCAGTATACCACCACGTGCACATTCGAGTACGGCAAAGTCGACTGTAGGATCTTTTAAAATAAATTGTGCGGAAACTGGCCCGGTACAGTCGCCGCTCATCATCAGCTGATTTTGAACGTAGATACCGTCTGAAGTAGTGTAACCAACCTTTCTGCCTGCAGTTCTTAAAATGTGTGCTGTAATACGGGTGGTAGTTGTTTTTCCATTAGTGCCTGTTATGGCAATAATAGGAATTCGGCCATCGGTACCACGCGGGAAGAGCATGTCTACTACCGGCTCCGCGACATTGCGTGGCAAACCAACCGTAGGTTCTACATGCATTCGGAAACCAGGCGCTGCGTTTACTTCCAGCACAGCGCCACCGTTCTCCATAATGGGCGACTTAAGGTCGGCTGCCATTATATCGATACCGCAGATATCAAGTCCAATAATTCTTGCAATGCGTTCGCACATGAAGATGTTAGCAGGGTGTACTTCTTCTGTAACATCAGTGGCAGTACCACCCGTGCTCAGATTGGCAGTTGGCTTGAGCAGCACCAGTTCACCTGGCGTGGGGACTGTATCTAATGTATAGCCCTGATCGCTGAGCATCTTCCCTGTGTAATCATCCACCTTTATCTGAGTCAGTACTTTTTCATGTCCGTAGCCGCGGCGCGGATCACTATTCACCTGATCAATAAGTTCCCGGATCGAATGTTTTCCAGTACCGGTTACAGAGGCAGGCGTGCGTAAGGCGGCGCAGATAAATTTGTAGTTGATCACAAGCACACGAAAATCGTAGCCCGTAATAAATTTTTCGCAGATCACTCCACGCGAATACTTCTGCGCGTCTCCGAATGCTTTCAATGCTACGTCCCGGCTGTTGATATCAGTAGTAGCACCTTTGCCATGGTTGCCATCTACCGGTTTCAGAACCAGCGGGTAGCCCACGCTCCTGATAGCGCCATCGAGTTCGCCCTCGGAATAAATGATCACTCCTTTTGGAACGGGTACTTCAGCTGCACCGAGCAGGTTTTTCGTTTCCTCTTTATCTCCCGCAATGTCTACAGCAATACTACCTGTGGTGCTGGCGATTGTTGCCCTGATTCTTTTTTGATGAATGCCGTAGCCCAGCTGTACCAATGAATGCCGGTTCAAACGAATAAATGGGATGTTGCGGCGGGCGGCTTCATCTACGATGCTGCCGGTTGAAGGTCCGAGCCGGGTATCTTCCCTGATCTCCCGCATGGCTTGTATGTCGTCTTCCAGGGAGTAGTGGCTGCCAGCTGTGAGTGCTTCGGCAATACGCACAGCAGCTTTTGCCGCGTATAAGCCGGCTTCTTCTTCTTCGTAATTGAACACTACGAAATAGATCCCTGCTTTTTCTCCTTCGCTGCGGGTCCGTCCGAAGCCGCAGTTCATCCCGGCCAGGGTTTGAATTTCAAGGGCGATGTGTTCGATCACGTGCCCCATCCAGGTGCCTTCGTCTACACGCATAAAAAACCCACCCCGCACACCTTCACTGCAGCGGTGCGCTATCATGGTGGGCAGCATGGTTTCAAGGCGTTCCCCGAATCCCTCGATCTTGTTGGTAGGCAGGCTCTCCAATTCTTCAAGATCCAGTTTCATCTGGATCAAACGGGAACGCCGTACACTCCAGTAATTTGGACCCCGCAATACTTTTAATTCGAGTATTCTCATAATGTGGCTTAGGTGTCGAAATTAGCCGTTTACGCGCAACGCACGTATACGATAGCGGTTTTTGTTTTCCTTTTAAAGATCAATGATTTTTTTATAAAAAACAGGGAAGAAGAAGTGCCATCATTACGTGGCTACTTTTGGAGGTACAATCAGTCCGGTGCAGACCGGCGTGCTTTAATAAGCAAAGCTTTGGGGCAATATGGGGAGCAAAGCGACTCTAAGTCATGCAATGATGATTGACCCATGGCTCAGCCCTGGCTGCTTGTACGCTCAGTTTTTCTTTTTTGAAAATATCATTCATCCATCTCGTCGAGCACTTCCTGGCTTGGCGTTACCAGCACTTTATCTATGCGATGTCCGTCCATATCAATCACTTCAATTTTGAAGTCTCTCCAGTTCAAACTTTCGCCGGTGAGGGGGATGCGTTCGAGTTCGTGCAGTATACAGCCGGCCAGCGTATCGAACTCATTCTCGCTGTCGTTCATCCATTCTGTCTTTTCAAACTTGGTCAAAAAATTATAGAATGGTATTTGGGCATCTACCAGGTAACTGCCGTCCTCGCGTCTGGTGATTTCGTAATCATCGCCCCCATCTGGCTGGGGCATATCACCGATAATGGCTTCCAGTATGTCGTTCATTGTGATCATGCCGAGTACGCTGCCGTACTCATCCACGATGAAACAGGAATGTATTTTCGACTCCCTGAACTTTTCCATTACCTGGTAGGCGGTGTTGTTATTCGGTACAAACAGGGCTGGTTGCAAGAGGTCTTTAAATAGAGTGAGATCGTCTGACACATAAAGATCCTTGATAGAAACCACACCTTTGATGGTGTCTATGTCTTTGTCGCAGATGGGGTAGATGGAGTGTGGATCCTTGATGATCTTCTCACGGATCTTCACCTCATTGTCGTTCAGGTCGAACCAGATCATATCGCTGCGATGTGTCATGAGCGAGGTGATGTTCCTGTCGCCGAGATGGAAAACTCTTTCAATGATTTCCTGTTCTGCTTCTTCGATGGCACCATGCTCGGTGCCCTCGCTGATGATAGCCTTAATCTCTTCTTCCGTAACCTGGTTGTTGTCGGTCTTTATCGCAAAAAGTTTTACAATCACGTAAGATGATTTGGTGAGCAACCAAACGAAAGGCGAAATGATTACACTCAAAACCGACATGGGTTTGGCCATAAACTTCGCGATGGCTTCCGGGCGGGACAGACCTAGTCTTTTTGGAACGAGCTCACCCAGAACAAGAGAGAAATAGGTAAGTAAAATAACTATAATGGTTGTGGCTATAGCGTTGCTGTACGGTTGTAGCAGCGCGTACTGGTTCAGGAAATTTACAAAGCCACCTGTTAATCTATTGCCGGAATAAATACCCGTGAGAATACCAATTAGGGTGATGCCAATTTGCACTGTAGAAAGAAACCTGTCGGGGTGAGTAGCAAGCTCCAGTGCAGCCTTTGCTGTTTTATCTCCTTTATTTGCCTGCGCTTCCAGCCGGGCTTTACGTGCTGAAACCAGAGCTATTTCCGACATTGAGAACACACCATTCAACAGGATCAATGCCAGCAATATTAAAATTACCATCTACAGATAAAAGTTAGTGAACGGGTGCAAAGCTACCCCATTTAAATTTAAACAGTTTTGCAGTGAGCCCGCCTGCAACAGTTCCCAGGGCTGCGCCCCCAAGTACATCCAGTGGATAATGAACGCCAACATATACCTGGGCATAGGCAATGAAAAATGCCCAGAGATAGGACAGGTATATCCAGGACCCAAAACGGGCCAGGAAAGTAACGCTTACGAAAGTGGCAATGCCAAAGTGGTTGGCGGCATGATTTGATGTGAAGCTGAAACTGCCTGAACAGTGCTTGAGCAGGAGGCGGACCTGCATCATGAAGTCGGGGTCCTGGCAGGGACGGATGCGCTCAAAGCCCTCCTTAAAAACCCGGGCTCCCACCAGGTCGGCTATTGCTATGGTGCATAGAAACAGCAGGCACCACCACCAACCTTTCTGACCGTAATTGGCAACGATGAACACCAGGATAAAAATGTAAAGCGGTGCCCAGAAAACAGAGTCGCGGAAATAGGGCAGGATGGCATCAAACAGGGCGTTTGTGAAGCGGCTGTTTAATTGGACGAACAGCCATTTATCCCATTGCTCCAGTTGTTGCCACAATGAAATGGAGAGGGGGTGCCACATGGGGCAAAAATAGGTGAATGCTGCATTGGGTAAATTGAAACAATACCCATGGTGAAGTACGGGTCATACCGTTTTTTGATCAGGAAAGGAGGCTGACGGTGCAGATGCAGGCTATTGCTTTTTTGCCAGGAGGATCATCCGCGGCGTGTTGGCTACGTGGTAGGGATTAAGCTTGTAATCGCCAAATACTTCCACCACTTGCATCTTTTGAAAAGCAAGCATGTCTGTAAGATCTCCCAGGGTAAACTTGGCCACCTTTTCAATATGTATGATGGGCTGTTCGAGTGCAGGATCGGTTACGGTTATTTTTTTGTAAAAATGACTGCTATCATGCCAGCGGATGATTTGATAGTTTGAATCGCCCAAAGTTTTCTCCTCTGTGTGTACGAGTCGCTGTTCAATAAAGTGCACATTGAGGTAGTCGAGCACAAACGTTCCTCCCTTTTTCAAACTTCCTACAATGGTGCGCATGGCATCATCGTGTTCGCGCCGGGTAGCGAAATAGCCGAAGGAAGTAAAGAAGTTGAAGGCGTAATCAAAGTAATTGATCCAGAATAGCAGCCGCATATCGTGTACGTAAAAATGAAGATTATCTTCTTCTGCAGCTTTGGCAGCCAGGATGCTATCAGGCGAAATGTCTATACCTGTCACATCAAAACCCCGGCTGGCGAGAAACTTGCTGTGGCGGCCTTTTCCACATGCCACGTCTACCATTCTGCTCTTTGGTTGCGGGTGCAAATGAAGAAGTAACCGGTCGATAAATTGTTCAGCCTCTTTTTCGTCGCGGTCGAAGTACAATTTGTGGTAAAAAGGGGAGTTAAACCAGTTCTTGTACCATTCCTTTTCGGGCATCGCAATTTTTTGCAAAAGTAACGTGTCCCATTATTAAGTTTTACACCATCTTCTGCCGCCAACTTGTAAACCCGTATTTTTGCAAACCCTAAATTTCATTCCACAGTGGCATTGATAAAGAGCATTTCCGGTATAAGAGGTACTATTGGCGGTAAACCGGGCAGCAACCTTTCACCCATTGACATTGTGAAATTTGCCGCGGCTTACGGTTGCATTATTGCGGAAAACAACCCCAACAAAACCGCGATCCCTAAAGTGGTTATTGGCAGGGATGGCAGGATCAGTGGCGCTATGGTGAGCAATCTGGTGATCAACACCTTACTGGGTCTCGGGATAGATGTGCTGGACCTTGGTTATTCTACCACGCCTACGGTAGAAATAGCCACCAAGGCTGAAAAAGCCGCCGGGGGAATCATCATCACAGCCAGCCACAACCCCCGTGAATGGAACGCACTAAAGTTGCTCAACAGCGAAGGAGAATTTATTTCTGCCGCCTGGGGGGAAGAAGTGCTGAGACGCGCAGAGGCCGGCGATGTTAGCTTCGCCTCCGTTGAAAAATTAGGTAAACTTACTTCCGACGATACCTACCTCGATAAGCACCTGCAACTGGTACTCGACTATCCCCTTGTCAACAAGGAAGCGATTGGCCTACGTCAGTTCAAAGTTGTTGTAGACTGTATCAATTCCACCGGTGCCCTTGTTGTACCTCAGTTGCTGAGAGAGCTTGGGGTAGCCGATGTGATTGTTTTGAACGGAGAAGTTAATGGAAAATTTGAACACAACCCTGAACCCCTTCCGCAACACCTGAACACACTAAGCAATGAAGTGGTAAAGCAAAAAGCCCATTTCGGTATAGCAGTTGACCCTGATGTAGATCGCCTCTGCTTTGTTAGTGAAGACGGTTCCCCGTTTGGAGAAGAATACACACTGGTTGTAGTAGCTGATTACATCCTTTCTAAAAGAAAAGGCAACGCTGTGAGCAACATGAGCAGCACAAAAGCGCTCAAAGAAATTACTTTGAGAGCAGGTGGTGAATATTTTCCTTCTGCCGTTGGAGAAGTGAATGTGGTTGCGAAAATGAAGGAAGTAAACGCGGTTATCGGCGGCGAAGGCAATGGCGGCATCATTGTTCCTGATTTCCATTTTGGCCGTGATGCGCTGATCGGCATTGCACTGTTTCTTTCCTATTTTGCAGAGAGTCGCAAGGACCTCAAATCATTCAGGGCTAATTACCCGGATTATTTCATTTCAAAAAATAAAATTGAACTGGAAAAAGACCTCGACGTAACAGCCATATTCGAAAGGATCCAAAAAAAATACAAGAACAATCCTATCAATACAGATGATGGATTAAAGATTGAATTCGATACAGACTGGGTGCATTTGCGCACCTCCAATACAGAACCCATTATACGCATCTATGCGGAAAGTAATTTTGAAACTACGGCTAACAACATAGCCATGAGATTGATGCAGGACATCAAAGAATTTATCTGACGTTGCTTGCCGGCAGACAAAGGGCGCATTTTCACTTCAGGAATGCGCAACCTTTAGTTCACCAAAACACTCTTGACCTTATTTTAATGACTGGGCAGACCCATCCGGCACAAGCAAACTGCACTGTGCCTCTTAACGGGTTTACCTAACTTTGAAGCATTCGTTGCATCAACGTGCGGGCTTCGGCACCCCAAGCAGTCAGGCAACGAATGGAGCGTTATTCACCCAGGCTTTATAACTAACGATATATTACTATGCATGATATTTCTTTGCAGGCAAACGTGAAGAAAACCGCGACTGGTACTGGCGTACAGCGTATCTACCTCGACAACGCTGCCACTACGCCATTGGATAAGGAAGTGCTGGAAGCCATGCTTCCTTACCTCGAAACCCATTTTGGAAATCCGTCTGCCATTTATTCTTATGGCCGGGAAACCAAAATGGCAATTGAAGCTGCGAGAAAAAGCGTGGCTGCACTGCTTGGTGTTCGTCCGGGTAATGTATTTTTTACTTCCGGTGGTACTGAAAGTAATAACACTGCCATTGCGGCTTCGATTCGGGACCTTGGTTGCAGGCATATCATTTCCTCTGCGATAGAACATCATGCGGTGCTTCATACTGTGGAATATTACAGCAGGAAGGAAGGGATCACCAGCAGCCATGTAAGGCTTTCGAGCAAGGGAGAGGTGGATTATGAGGACCTCGAAGCCCAGCTGAAAAGCGCCACTGCCAAAACCCTCGTCACTTTGATGCATGCGAACAATGAAATCGGAACCGTGCTTGACATCAAAAGGGTAGGAGCGCTATGTAAAAAGTACGATGCCGTGTTTCATTCCGACTGCGTGCAAACCGTAGGTCATTTTCCGGTTGACCTGAGCGACATCCACATAGATTTTATATCCGCTGCAGGTCATAAGTTTCATGGACCGAAAGGAGTGGGTATTCTCTACGTAAACGAAAACACCAATATACAGCCTTTCATTCTGGGCGGCGGACAGGAACGCAACATGCGTGCAGGCACTGAAAATGTTTATGCTATTGTAGGATTTGCCAGGGCCCTGGAGATTGCCATGCAGCGCTATGAACAGGATAGTGCTTACATAAAGGAGCTGCGGCAGTACATGATGGGAGAGATGGAAAAGAACATTCAAGGCGTGAGCTTTAACTGCACATCTAACTCGCTTTACACAGTACTCAGTGTGTGTTTTCCGAAAACAGAAAAATCGGAGTTTCTTCTATTTAATCTTGATATCAACAATATCTGTGCTTCCGGTGGAAGTGCCTGCAGCAGCGGCACCGATATAGGATCTCATGTGATGCACGCTTTAGACAAAACCAGTGACTGGGTTACCATCCGCTTCTCCTTCAGCAAATACAATACAAAGGAAGAAATTGATTCCGTTGTGCAGCAGCTTCAATCATTTTTATAGAACTGAAATACCTTCAACATCAGCAGGTGTGATAACGTCATTAGCCTTCGAGAGAACCAACTTTTGAACTTGTTGAATGAAGTCTGGTGAAATGACTTGTAGAGGAGAGCGCAGTCCGGCGAAGCTTTAGGCACTAAGGGAATCAGAGATAGCGAACCGGGTTTCTCCTGGCTGCCAGTATGTACCGGCGCATATTCATCCAGAAGGCTGTGATCATATAAATCACCACCGGCGACCCAAACGTCAGAAACGAGAGGTAGATAAACCACATGCGAATACGTGAAGTGGCAATCCCCATTTTATCTCCCAGTGCTGCACATACGCCGAAAGCCTGCCATTCAATAAAATTTCTTATGCGATTCATGAAGCTAATTTAAATTTTTTCTGTTGCTTTAACAAAGCTTCCAACTCTTCTATTTGTTTAAGGCGAATTTCAGTAAATTTGCAGCACTTTTAAACATAGAGTGTACACTGCAAATGGAGTGCCTGTATGGGTGTTTACTAAAAAATTGTTTACATGGTCTTTAATCTCGACTTAATAGAGAAGCTTTATAATCAGTTGCCTGGTAAAGTTGCCAATGCGCGCCGGTTGCTAAACAAACCGCTGACCCTCACAGAAAAAATTCTTTATGCGCACGCTTTCACCCCTGCTAAACGTGCTTTCGAACGGGGAAAAGACTATGTTGATTTTGCTCCGGACCGCGTAGCCATGCAGGATGCCACAGCCCAGATGGCCCTGTTACAATTTGATACCTGCGGAAGAAAACAGGTTGCTGTTCCCTCAACCGTACATTGCGATCACCTGATACAGGCTAAAACCGGTGCCGTTGAGGACCTGAGTACTGCCATAGATATCAACAAAGAAGTATACGATTTTCTCGCCTCGATTTCGAATAAATATGGTATCGGTTTCTGGAAACCGGGCGCTGGCATTATCCATCAGGTAGTGTTGGAGAATTATGCATTTCCTGGCGGAATGATGATAGGTACAGATTCGCACACTCCAAACGCCGGTGGGTTAGGCATGGTGGCTATCGGAGTTGGTGGTGCCGACGCCGTAGATGTTATGGCCGGCCTCGCCTGGGAGCTGAAGATGCCCAAGCTTATTGGCGTTAAACTCACGGGCAGGATGAGCGGTTGGACCTCTGCCAAGGACGTTATTTTGAAGGTGGCGGGCATCCTTACAGTGAAGGGCGGAACGGGTGCCATTGTTGAATATTTTGGCGAAGGCGCAGACAGCCTCAGTTGCACTGGTAAGGCCACTATCTGTAACATGGGTGCAGAGATAGGTGCTACTTGTTCTGTGTTTACCTATGATGAGAAAATGGCTGACTACTTACGGGCAACGGGTAGAAGCGAAGTAGCAGAACTGGCCGACGACGTGAAAGAGCACTTGCGCCCGGATATTGAAGTATACAATCATCCTGCTAAATACTACGACCAGGTAATAGAGATCGATCTGAATGTGCTGGAACCCCATGTTAATGGACCTTTCACACCAGACCTTGCAACGCCTATCTCACAGATGGCAGCAGCTGTTGCCTCCAATGGTTGGCCAGACGCCGTTGAGGTAGCCCTGATTGGCTCTTGTACTAATTCTTCCTATGAAGATATCAGCCGGTCTGCCTCGATTGCTGCACAAGCCAAAAAGAAAAATTTAAAAGCCAGGAGTGAATTTACTGTTACACCGGGATCTGAACTGGTACGCTTTACCATTGCAAGGGATGGATACCTCAATACGTTTGATGAAATCGGTGGTGTGGTTCTCGCAAATGCCTGCGGACCCTGCATCGGTCAGTGGGCCAGGCATATTGATGATCCCAATAGAAAGAATACAATCGTAACCTCGTTTAATAGAAACTTTTCGAAGCGTAACGACGGGCTGGCTTCAACCCACGCTTTTGTTGCTTCTCCAGAAATTGTAACTGCCTATGCTATTGCCGGAAGTCTTTCCTTTAATCCGCTTACCGACAAATTAACGAACGAAAGTGGAGAGCAGGTAATGCTGGATGAACCCAAAGGTTTTGAGCTTCCTCCGAAAGGGTTTTCAGTGGAAGATGCAGGTTACCAGGCGCCCGCTGAAGAAGGTACAACCGTTTCTGTAATTGTAAAGGAAGACTCTCAGCGACTCCAATTGCTGAGTCCATTTCCTGCATGGGAAGGTACGGACCTGAAAGGCTTGCGACTGCTGATAAAAGTGCGGGGCAAGTGTACCACCGATCACATATCGATGGCTGGTCCGTGGCTAAAGTTCCGTGGGCACCTCGATAACATTTCTAATAACATGCTGATTGGCGCCATCAATTATTTCAATGGCGGCACCGACAGTGTAAAGAATAGCATCACCGGCGAGTATGGCACTGTGCCTGGTACTGCAAGGCACTACAAGGCTTCCGGCCTGGGCTCCGTAGTGATCGGCGATGAAAATTACGGAGAAGGTTCTTCCCGCGAACATGCAGCGATGGAACCGCGTCACCTCGGCGTGCGCGCGATCGTAGTAAAAAGCTTCGCACGGATCCATGAAACCAACCTCAAAAAACAGGGGATGCTGGGGTTAACCTTCGCCGACAAGGCAGACTACGACAAGGTTCTGGAAGATGATGTGATTGAAATTACCGGGCTCAAAGATTTTGCCGCTGGACGCCAGCTGATCATGGTACTGCAGCACAAAGACGGTAAAATAGACAAGGTCAAATTAAATCACACGTACAATCAGCAGCAGGTGGAATGGTTTAAGGCAGGCAGTGCCCTCAACCTTATCAGGAAGCAGTTTGGCAGCAATTAGAACTACTTCATTTGGGATAACTTTTGAAAGGGCTGATCCCATTTATTTCCCCCAGCGAAAGCTGTCAATGCGAAGACCGGCAAGGTCGAGCACGCGATCAACTACGGTAGCAGCTACTTCATCAATGGTTGCGGGATTGCTGTAAAATGAAGGAGTTGCCGGACAAATAATACCACCAGCCAGCGTCACTGACTCCATGTTTTTAATGTGCACCAGGTTGTAGGGAGTATCGCGGATTACACAGATAAGTTTTTTTCTTTCCTTGAGCATGACGTCTGCACCACGCGTGGTAAGGTCATTAGAAATGCCGGCGGCTATGCGACCCAGCGTGCCCATAGAGCAGGGTATGATGATCAGCGCATCATACTGGGCCGAGCCTGATGCAAACGGGGCCAGGAAGTTTGATGTTTCAAAATAACGGAATGGATAATCTTTGTACGATTCATCTCCTACCTCCGTCTTCCACACGTAACGGGCGTTGTTGCTCATCACTACCGAAACCTCGCTTACCTGCTCCTGTAATCCGTTCAGCTTCTGCAACAGCAGCTTTGCATAAACCGACCCACTCGCACCTGTGATTGCTACTCCTATTTTTTTCATCTGATTGAA
>JBGTIL010000596.1:0-4095 GCA_041745695.1 Chitinophagaceae bacterium
ACTCACAAAAGTACGGCCTGGCAAACGGCTACAATACATCCAGGATCTTCGACGGTACTTCAAAAAAGTTTATGTAGAAAATGATGAAACCCTCATCGACTTCTATCCTACAAAGCGAGACTCGTTGAACATGCAGGTGGACACATCAGCACAGAACAAGTTAAGTTTTTCAGACAGAACCATAGACCCTTTATCCAAAACGATTTACTTCAGGCAAAGGGGTGGCCGGTATTGTGGCTATCAATAATTTTGCTGCTGGCTTAGCGCCCGGATGGGATTACCTTCAGGACCGGAGCAGGAAAAACTTAATTTGCCAGTACAAGCCGTGGATATGTTTTGTTTTGGGATTTGATTTGAATAAAAACGGCAGAAAATGTCTTTACATTAGAGGCTGGCTGATGTTTCACGCTATGCTGATTACGATCTTCCTTCCCATTCTTCGTGAAATTGCTTAATATAAGTCTGGATGAAGTCGTGCCTTTGGATTGCCATCAGGCGTCCCGTCTTTGTATTCATCCGGTCTTTCAGCAATAGAAGTTTTTCGTAAAAGTGATTGATCGTTGGATCTGCGCTTTTTTTATATTCTGCTCTTGATTTATTAAGGTTAGGTGGAATGGCAGGGTCGTAAATCTTGTTGTTTTTAAAGCCTCCATAATTGAACGCCCTGGCTATTCCAATTGCACCCAGTGCATCCAGCCTGTCTGCATCCTGAACAACATCCAGTTCTGTTGATTTAAAGGTTTGCCTTTCGTTGCCTCCTTTGAAGGAAATGTTCTTTATAATATTTTCTACATGGAGGATACTGAGCGCATCAACGTGCAAGCTTTCGAGGAATTCCCTTGCTCTTTTTGGGCCGATTGTTTCATCGCCATCATAGAACTTCGAATCTGCAATGTCGTGCAGTAGCGCACCTAGTTCGACGATAAAATTGTCTACATTTTCTCCGATGGCTATTGTTCTGGCAGTTTTCCAAACCCTGTACACGTGCCACCAGTCATGTCCACCTTCAGCATCCTGGAGAGCAGCTTCTGCAAAGGCTGCTGTTGCGTGTATGATGTCGTGCTTGTTCAAAGAGTATAGTTTTTATTCAGCGGTAAGTCTGCAATTGACGGGGTTTAAAAATAATACGCTGGCATTCTCTATCAGTCATAATCGTTTGTATAAAATCCGCTGTGCCTCGTATAGCACCTGGTAACAGTAAAGGTAAATGAAGACAGTCTCATCATTTATCATAAGCTGATGATATGAGTGTTTCTGCGGCAACAGATTTACTTCATGATTCATTTCTCTTTCAGGTTCGACAGCCGAGTAGTATACACCAACAAATGCCCAATTTAAAAGCCGGGGAAAAGCGAAGCCTGTCACCAAAATCGCTATACCAAACAAAGACAGCCTCTATAAATCTTATTGAAATTTTAAAATTAATTTTAAATACATCCATCAATTAAAGTGCTATGAAACATTTTGTTTTTTCTATTGGGATAATAATTTGTTCAATTGCTGCCATCGTTGGTAATCCAGTACCTGGCTACGTTTGATATAAATACATGAACCGGCGGTCGGCACCTTAAATCTGAAAGTATATTTTTGGGCAACGAAGAACGATCTCCGCCGGAGCACCCTGCAAAAAAGGAAAAGTACCCAACAGGTAAAGACAACACTCGAAAGCGTCCGGTTCGATCTGCCGACCCACATCCACCGATTTTATATTTCTATGAAGCTTCGAAAAACTTTCCCGTCCGTACCGTTGCCAAAACAGCATAGATCAGAAATAAGGCATATGAAATTTTAAAAAAAATTTGCTGCTTTATGTGTTGTTTTCTTTTGCAAAAGCAGGATGCTTCAGGGTTGCAATGCCAGTTCCACATACAACGGAAAATGGTCGGACCCATTCTTGCCCAGTCGTTCCAAAGCCTTCACTTTAAATGCGCCTCTAACAAAAACGTGGTCCAGCGGCCAGCGCATAATGATGGAATGGGCATTGAACGTGTTGTACAAGCCCCTACCTGCCCGCACATCTCTCAACTGGCTCTTCTTTCGAAACACCCGGCTGCTGTTTGACCAGGCAACGTCGTTGAAGTCGCCAGCTACAATCACAGCCCCCTTCTCCTTAGCCACCAGAGCAGCGACCTTTTGGAGTTCGCTGGCATCGGTGCCGATGTTATCCGGGTATTTGCTGGGCACCGGCGGCACAGGGTGTACGCCGTGAAAGGCGAACTGCCTGTCGCCTGGAAGCTGTACCACCGTGTGAATAGAAGGCACACCTGGATGCTGCAAAAACAAGAGCTGAGTATGCTGCAATGGATACCGGGAATACAACATCATGCCATAGCTATTTTCAAGCGGGTACTCGGTAAAATAGACGTATTTCGTGCGCAGCTGCTGCAGTGCCTGTTGCCACCATTGGTTTGTCTCTAAAGCCAGCACCATATCCGGGTTTTTCTCCAGCACTGCTTTCAGGAACGCATCTGCCTTCCGGTTTTTCACATACACATTTGCAATTAAAATGCTTACATAGCTGGTTGAGTCTTGTGTTATTCCGTCTGTTGACAGAACTTGTTTTGCCGCCAGCGGCGTATAACCCATCACGAAGGAACCATTAATGATCATCGATATTATAAGGCTGGTTACCAAAAGTATCTTTGGTAATGATATTTTTTTTATGGATAGCAATACAAGAATAACGATGGCGAATGCACCAGTCAATGCCTGCGTCCTGGGAAAATTGAGAACTTTGATCCACCAGACTGTGCTTATATCATAAAAAAGGGACAGTAAAGAAAGGCCCAGCAACAACACCGCAACGCCAACAAGCAAATAGAAGTAATACGTCTTTAGCCGGGCCATACGTAAAGATATTTTTTGCACAAGAAAAGCTGACGGATGCTAAGACTGCAGAGATTGCGAACGCAAAGCATAAGCAGGTAGCCAACAACAGCTTTTTACAATGCCTGTGCTTACTTTTTCAACGGCTGCGGGGCTACCGTTGTGCTGCCTCTTTGCTGCATATCCACACGACCTTCACCTCTTGCCGAGTCTATTGCAGGATTCCACGGTTTGGTTGAATCCACCAGGGCGCCATCCGGGTCAATCGGCTCAATACCGTCATTGATAACACCACCCTGACTTGACTCCCCGCAGGACGCTAATGCATAGAAGATAATAAAGAAAATAATACTTTTTTTCATAATGATGCTTTTAAAGGTTCTGATGCAATACCACTGTTTTATAAAAATATTTACTTGCTACTGTCCTAGATCTGCCGGAATAGATTGCTACAAACCTGAACCCGCGGTGTCTAAACTAGCATTAATCGGACATTATAATCAAGCTGCCGTTGCGACCATTATATGGCATTCTTCGGCACATCGATCGCACATGTCGGCACACTCTCGGCAATGATTCATGTAATGTTTGCTGCATTCGTAGTCACAAGCCTGGCTAGTTGCTGCACATATTCTGCCAATCTGTTCGGAAGTCTGGCAACCCATACTAATGAACCCTGCAGCCGCGTAACAAATGACGGCGCATTCTATATCGAATTGAATGCAGGGCGCCATAAGTTTTTACATTTTTCTCCTGCCGGCACGAAGAGGCGCGATGATTGCAAATGGAAGGGCAACGTGATAATACTTGGACACAGGGTAGTGCTGATGAGAATTTCCAGACATAATTTTAAGTTTTGGTTATTAGTAACCCATTTGCCGAATATCATAAGCCCGATTAATTGTTTGGCTGCTTTCTAATGATATTCTAATCCGGAAAAGGTCGTTGGTTAATGCTCTGGATGCGAATTTGCAGGCACACGGGCAAGCTTACAGAAGCACGCGGAATAGTCACAGCCATAGTATTTCACACACGGCTACCTTCAACAAAGCTTTTCTCACTCCATGGGATTTTTGTATGTCAGCCCCTTGAATCGCTGGAGCAAGTTTTAGAAATAGTTTGACTTATTACAAAGTCAACTAGTGTTATGTTAGCCGTTAATTGACGGATAAAGTTTTTTCAATTTGATTCGGGCATCCTTGTTTGTGAATTGCCAATTTATTTTGTTGAGTTTATTATTCCTATTAGTTTGCCAGGCTTTGACTTCTT
>JBGTIL010000597.1:0-6674 GCA_041745695.1 Chitinophagaceae bacterium
CAGTGAGTTCATCTAAGGTTTTTCCTGAAGCAACAAGGTAGATAGGGAGCCCAGACTCTTCACAAATCGCGTCGCGAACTTGTTTTAACTGCCGGTGTAATGCAGGGTGTGCAGTTTGCGAGGTGGATGGAGTATTACTTGTTGCATAGGCATTGACGGAAATGAGCGGAGCTTTAAAACCGTTTTTTGCGGTGTAGTATCCTTCAACAGTGAATCCTTTAGAACAACTGCTTACCAGGTGAAGTTTTTGCACCAGCAGCAGGTATAGCTCACGGTATCCGTCGTTGTATTCCTTTGCGTATTGCCGGCTTTCTGTAACAGCCCCAAGGGTTTTCATTAATTGAAGTAGCTTTTCTAATTCTGCTTCAAAATACAGGGCAGCAGTCGAAACACGGGCCTGGAGGTCTCGATTATCTTCAGGATAGAGCGTTTCGCTGAACAGACGGTTCCGCTGGATAGTAAATTTTTCGGCTGTTTCGTGGAGGCCGGTGATGGCTGTCACCAGATGCTGTACAGTAGAAAGTAGCTCTGGGTTGAACTGGAGCGCCTGCGCCAGCACAAATGCCTGCAGGGCACTTGCGGCCCGGACGGAACCAGCAAGATCAAAAACCTGTTGTAACAAGGAAGCCTGGTATTGGTGCCTGGCTGTGTGCAACAGGCTCTGGACCTTTTCAGGTGCCTGTTCCTCATTTGAAAATTGTACGATCCGCTGGTCGTTTGCCAGGCTGTGTATGGGTATTTTGCTTAACAGCACGACCCCGTCGAGGGAGGTGCAGCGACTTAGCGCAACATACACCTGCCCGGGAGAAAAGGCCTCACCTGCGTCGATCACCGCTTTCTCGAAGGTGAGGCCCTGGCTCTTGTGAATGGTTACAGCCCAGGCCAGTCTTAATGGATACTGGGTAAACGAGCCAACCACATCTTCTTCCACTTGCTGGGAGGAGTTATTAAGACCGTAACGGACATTGTCCCATTTTTCTTTCTTTACTTCAATTGCGAGGTCGGAATCAGTTACCCGCACCCAAATCTTGTCGTCCTCAATTTGTGAAACTGTCCCAATCTTTCCGTTGTAATAGCGTCTCACCCGTTCCGTGTCGTTTTTAATGAACATTACCTGTGCGCCTTCTTTCAGGAGGAGCTGAGCTTCGGCCGGGTAAGCTTTCTCGGCAAATTCTCCTTCGATGGACGCATCGAAAAAAAACTTTTTTGTTGTGAGCGCGTTCATTCGGGTTGCATTGATCTCATCGGCTTTGGCGTTGTGGGTGGTCAGAATAATCCGGTCATGGTTAGTTAGGGGATTAAAGCCCGGTTGGTAGAGGCTTTGCAGCAGTGCTATGCCTTGTTGATCCAGTTCATTGTTTCGAACCTGGTTGAGTAGTTGCACAAACCGTCCGTCCTGCTGCCGGTAGATCTTTGTGAAGGCAACATGTACTGGTTGTACCTGCTGCACTACCCGGCTGTCGAAAAAATAGCCACTCCGGTAAAATTGCGATAGCAGCTGCCACTCCTGGTTTCTGATAACAGGAGGTATTTGGTACATATCACCAATCATAAGCACCTGCACGCCGCCGAAAGGTTCAGCGTAACGAAATCGAAAATGGCGGAGCACCAGGTCGATCGCGTCGAGGGTATCTGCCCGTACCATACTTATCTCGTCAATCACCAGCAGTTCTAACTGGCGGAGCACCTGTCGGCGTTCGGTTGTAAGCCGCATTCGGGCAAGCAGGGTATGCGGATCAACGGTACTGTCGCTATTCCCGGCTGAAGCAGCGGGTACAAAGGGTGTAAACGGCAATTGAAAAAACAAATGAATAGTAGTACCGCCGGCATTGATAGCCGCCACGCCTGTGGGAGCTACCACGGCAATGTTCTTTTGGGTGATCTCCTTAATGTGTTTTAGGAAAGTTGTTTTACCCGTGCCCGCCTTCCCGGTTAAAAATAGCGTGGCATTGGTACCACAAACCAACTCTGTAGCCAGTTGAAACATTACATTACTCGTGTCAGGATGCTGCATTCTCAGAATCTAAACTAAGGGGAAAATTGATAGCCACAGCGTGTTCAGCCTGCTTTTCAAAGGTTTTATCACCAGTGGATACGCCGCACACGCAAAAAAAGAGGCTGCCCATTGCCGGGAGCCCCTTTTAAAATCGATATGACGGAAAATAGCAACCGGTAATAAACAATTACCTGGTGGAACTGACTTTCCAGATTACATTGGATGCATCGTCTGCTACAAGCATCGATCCGTCTGCCAACACGGTGATACCTACAGGCCTACCATATACCTCGCCTTTTTCTTCATCAGCGATAAAGCCAGTCAGAAAGTCTTCGGGTTTTCCAGGCTTCCCATTTGTAAAAGGTACAAACACAACCTTGTAGCCGGCAAAGCGGGAGCGGTTCCAGGATCCATGTTGGCCTATAAAAGCGCCGCCCTGGTACTTTTGCGGGAATTTGCTGCCAGTGTAGAAAGCCAGGCCGAGGGATGCAGTGTGCGCACCGACGGCAACATCAGGCACCAAAGTTTTCGCCACCAGGTCAGGACGTTCTCCTTTACGACGGGGATCTTCATTGGGTCCGAAGTAGGCATACGGCCAGCCGTAAAATCCGTCTTCTTTTACCGAGGTGATATAATCGGGCACCAGATCGTCGCCCAGGTGGTCGCGCTCATTAACCGCGGTCCAAAGCGCGCCTGTCACAGGCTCCCAATCCATACCCACGGGGTTGCGGATACCTGCGGCAAAAATCTTTTCACCTGAACCGTCTGGGTTTATTTGGATAATGTTAGCCCTTCTGATTTCTTTGTCCATACCGTTCTCTCCCACGTTGCTTGCAGAACCGCTGGAAATGTAGAGCTTGGAGCCATCCTTACTGGCTATGATGTTTCTTGTCCAGTGATTGTTATAACCATCCGGGGTGAGGTCGAGGATTTTTTTACCCTGGTCGGTGACCTGGGTCTGACCCGCCTTGTAAGGATAACGGTAGATGCCGTCTGTATGTCCAACATACAGCCAGTCGTTGAGCACCAGCATTCCCAGCGGCTGGTTCAGTCCACTCATAAAAGTTTCCTTCATATCTATATCCCCATCCGTATCAGTATCCCTTAGTAGCAGGATATTGTTGGGGCTGGACTCTTTATTGGTTTTGGACTGTGATACAAGGATGTCGCCGTTCGGAGTCACATAGCTCCAGCGGGGGCTGTTTAAACCCTCGGCAAATTTGGTCACTTCAAAACCGGCGGGTGCTGTTGGTTTACTGCCTTCCGGCCAACCAATTACTTTACTGTTTTTCCTGTTTGATTCTGAAGGCGCTGGAAGTGATACTCCGGTGGAAGTTGTTGCCGCCGGACTTGCTACGCGGTTAGAGGGGCTGCAATGGCTGAATGCGGCAGCCGCGGTTACTAAAAGAAAGCTGGAATACATCTTATTCATAAATATGGTTTATCTCACATAACGCAAAGTTGCGTTTGAAGAGCAGGGTAAAACAATGATGCCAGAGGCGGTACCACCGAAACGCATCGCCGGGATTCTAAATCCGGAAAGGAAAGCTGGTAATTGACTACCGCCTCTTTTTCTAAAATAAAGAGGTAATAAACAGCCACAGTGGCGATTGGTTGTGAATTTTTGTTGTAAAAACTATTTGTTTTTAAAAAGTTGTTGGAACCCGGGTAGACAGACCGCGGTAAAAAAAAAGAAACAGTTCGTGTTTTAGAAACATTGATGTACGTAAATTGACTAACTTAAACCCTCACATTATTGAAGCTATATGAAGAAACAAGTTTTATCCTTCCTTTTCCTGGTCACCGTGTGTGGTGCAGTCGCGCAGAAAAGCAAGCCGCTTTTTAATGGTAAAGATTTAGCAGGATGGAAGCAGCTCAATGGCAAAGCCAAGTACACTATTGAAAATGGAGAGATCGTAGGAACCACCGTGTTTGGAGAACCCAACTCGTTCCTGGCAACTGAAAAAGACTATGGTGATTTTGTGCTGGAGTTTGACTACAAAGTAGACAGCACCATGAACTCGGGCGTGCAGTTTCGCAGCGAAAGCAAGCCAGATTTTAAAGCAGGAAGGGTGCATGGTTACCAGTTTGAGATCGACCCTTCCAAACGTGGCTGGACCGGAGGCATTTACGACGAAGCGCGGAGAGACTGGTTATACACAATGGACCGGAACCCGGCGGCTAAAACAGCTTTTCGCCAGGGACAGTGGAATAAAGTGAAGATTGAATGTGTGGGTCATGATCTTAAAACATGGGTCAATGGTGTTCCCGCTGCGCACGTGGTTGATGATATGACACCGAAAGGTTTCATTGCCTTGCAGGTACATTCTATCAATAAGAAAGAAGACGAAGGGCGACAGATCCGATGGAAAAATCTTCGCCTCCAGACAGAGAACGTCACGGCTTCGCCCAGCAATATCTTCATCGTTAACCTGATACCAAATACGCTTTCCGAATCGGAAAAGAAGAGTGGTGTTCAGCTTTTGTGGAATGCTAAAAACACAGAAGGATGGCGGGGAGCCTACAAAGAAAGCTTCCCGGCAAAAGGCTGGGAACTGAAGGATGGTACACTCAATGTGGTAGCCTCTTCGGGCGGTGAGTCTGCAAACGGAGGAGACATTGTAACCACTAAAGAGTATGGAGCATTTGTGCTGCAGTTTGATTTTAAATTGACGGAAGGCGCTAACAGCGGAATCAAATATTTCGTAACAGAAAAAGAAGGCAACAAGGGTTCAGCGATTGGATTGGAATACCAGGTACTCGACGACGAAAAACATCCCGATGCAAAAATGGGTGTGGTAGGCAATAGAATGCTCGCTTCTTTATATGACCTGATTCCGGCAAGTGCGGAAAAGCGAGCGAGAAAACCAATTGGCGAATGGAACCGCGGGATGATAGTTGTATTTCCTGACAACCGGGTGGAGCACTGGCTTAATGGCTGGAAGGTGTTGGAATACCAGAGAGGAGCTCCCTATTTTCATGCATTGGTGGCACGTAGTAAATACGCAACGTTTCCTGAGTTTGGTATGGCACCTAAAGGGCGAATTCTTATCCAGGACCATGGAAATGCAGTGTCTTACCGGAGTATAAAAATTCAGGAATTAAAGTAATCCTGCCAGGAAGCAGTTTTCAGAAAAAACGAATTCAACTAAAATTATTGTATGGCGTCACGCAGGCAGTTTATCACAAGATCTTCTCAGGCAGTAGCAGGAGTGTACCTGGGAACAATGGGCTTAAGTGCAAAAAGTTACAACAGGATCCTGGGCTCGAACGACAGGGTGGGTGTTGGGATAGTGGGCTATTCTGATCGTTTCAGGCAGTCGCTCCTACCGAGCTTTACCAATCATCACAAGAACCTCAATTTCGACATTGTTGCTGTTTCCGATATCTGGAAGATGCGGCGTGAAGAAGGAAAGCTGGCTTTGCAAAAAGCCATGGATCACGAGGTGGCAACCTGTGTTAACAACGACGCGTTATACAGCATGAAAGGAATAGATGCAGTGATCATCAGCACTGCCGATTTTCAGCATGCGCTGCACACTGTAGAAGCAGTAAAGGCAGGCAAGGACACGTATACTGAGAAACCATTTGCAGAAACGATGGATGATGCTATTGCTGCACTAAAAGCGGTAAAGGCTTCTAACAGGATTGTGCAGATAGGTTCGCAAAGACGAAGTGGTGCTAATTATAAAGCTGCGGCTGATTTTATACAGGAAGGGAAGTTCGGACCGATGACCATGGTGGAATTATCATGGAATGTTAATCAGCCTGGTCGCTGGCGCAGGCCGGCACTGGTAGAAAAGATCAGGGAAGCGGATACTGACTGGAAGCGCTTTTTAATGAACCGTCCTTTCGAGAAGTGGGATCCGCGGAAGTACCTCGAGTTCCGTTTGTTCTGGCCTTATTCTTCGGGCATGCCGGGTCAGTGGATGTCGCACCAGATCGATACGGTGCATTGGTTTTCTAAGTTGAGTCATCCGCGCAGCGTTACTGCCAATGGAGGTATTTATATGTGGAAAGATGGAAGGAGGAACTGGGATACTACAACAGCTGTTTTTGATTACGGTCCGCCTGCAGACATGAACACGGGCTTCCAGGTGGTATTTTCTTCGCGCATGCACAATGGCGACGAGCGTCCTGCAGAATTGTATTATGCCAATGGCGGCGAACTGAACCTGATCACCAATAAAGTATCACCGAGGGGTGGGCTGGAAAAAAATCCTGCTGACGCAATGAAAATGCAGCCGAACCTGTTGCCTGAGATGGACCTGGTGAAAGAGCAGGTGAAAGTAGAAGTTTCAGCTAATACTGGTGGAGACTCACTAACGAGTGCGCACATGCGCAACTGGATGGAGTGTGTGCGGAGTCGCAAGCAACCCAATGCGCCTGTAGAGGCGGGGTATAATCATGCCATTGCCTGCATCATGACCAATGCGGCGGTGCGTACGGGTGGCAAAGCAACTTTCGATACCAAAACCCAGCAGGTGATGGTGAATGGGAAAGTATTTAAGTATTAGACGCAGATTGTATTTGTAAAAGTATTATTTCGGTAGGGGCGATCAGTTAGGCTGATCGCCCCTTTTTTTTGGGGTGATTGGGGGTGTTGACCAGACAGAATTAGTAAAACACACTTACATCTTAAGCAGGAAGGAGTTCTTATGTCACGATCAAGTTCTGA
>JBGTIL010000598.1:0-3246 GCA_041745695.1 Chitinophagaceae bacterium
GATCCTATTGAAATAAAATGGTTGCTTGATCAGCGCAAGCTGGTTGATCAGGAACTCTCCGAAGTAGTTCTGACTTATGCCCTCGAGATCAATGACCGGTTGATTGAGATCAATTCTGAAGGGCTAACCAAAGCAAGACTGAAAATCCTTGAACGTGAGCTGCTCTCTCTCCAGGATGAAGTACTGCAGCTGCGCCAGAATATGACATACGTCGCAGAGATCAATGCTGATGATATCAGACCACTCCTCGGCGATAAATGGTATCATGATAAACGGCGCAATTCCACCGAGCGTGTGTGGAAAGTATCATTCAAGAATGAGGATCCTGAAACTGCAGGCGATGTTTTCTATCCCTCATTTAATGAAGACGTACACACCTATGCTCACGGTGAAATCGAGGACTATAATCCAAACAGACCAATTATTCTTACCCCGGACTACCAGCACAGTGTGGCTCCTCTATCCCTGGCTCAAATTACTCAGCATACCCTTTATTACTTTGATGAAGTCTATACGCTTGCACAGCCCATTGCTTCTGAGGTAGCCCCCAATGGCAACGGTAGCAAGGGCGAGCTTGATGAAGCCCTGGATCTGTTTTGCACCAGGTACAGCAACCATGTATTTAAAACAGTGTACTACGTATACAACAGCCAGGCTAAAGGCAAGCAGGTCAATGCAGACAAGTTCTATGATCGTGTGATCAATAAGCTCAAGAATTCTAAATGGAGAGTAGTGAAAGTCTTTATCGGTAAGCAGGCCGACCACTACAACAAGTATACTGAAACTATCGACTGGATGAAGCACAGTGATGCTACTCTTCCAATGATGTTGTTCAATAGAACCAAGTGCCCGAAGACAATCATCAGCATGAAGGGAGCCGCCACGCGAACCTCAAACGGTAAGACAGTCAAGAACAAGTCCTATGAGGATACAGCCAAATATCCTAATCTCGATCAGTCTGAAACGACACACTTCTCAGATTGCGTGGATGATACGAACCAGGCAGTGTACAAACTAAAGAAGATCAAGCATTACCAGTCGGGTAACTCGATTGGCTTCAGTGGCAAGTAGAGCCTGGTGAGGGCATGCCGGCTATGCCGTCGGGCTATGCGCTATGGCTGCCCCCGTGTCCTCTGGGGCGAGCGCCCGCTGCTATCCCTCATGCGGATGTACATCCGTGCTCATGACACTAACGTTGATACAGCCCAGCCAGCCACATCCGCGCCCCATCCTGAGGCTCCAGCAGGGCTGGAGAACAACTAGCCACACTCAATGGTCGTCCGCAGCTTAAGGGCTGCTCCTGTAGCCTAAGGGCGCCCTCATATTTCTATAAGCCGTGAACATCCGCCGAACCAAAGGACAGGGACTACGAGTATTAAGCTTCGCTTTTTCCACTTTTTTTAAAAAAAGTAGCCAAAAAAACGAGCACTAGCGCAGCCTTCAGAAAATCTGCTCTATGAAAAAGGCATGCCCTCCCAAGTCACCAAAATACCTTGTAACGTGCTGAATTACAGTATTTTATTTAACATTCTTTCGCTGATTAATGTTGCTAATTAGCAACGTTTAGCGTATATTTGTATTGGTATTTAATTAATCACTTTTCAATTTTTAAACAATGACAACACCCAACAAAAACGGCAACGGAGTTGCCCAGGCAAACGGAAACGGAAAGACTGCAGACCACCAAGAAAAAACCACCGCATTGGCGGTGATCAAGCCCGAGGAAAAGAAAGCAGAAATCCCGCTCCCCACCATCGGAGGCAAAAAAATTTCGGAATTCCCGCCCCTCGAGGACAGAATTTTAAAGGTTAACCAGCTTTTTTCTCTTGTCGAAAAGCACGAAACCCTCTTAGAGACTAAGAAAAAACTGAAAGCCTTTAAGCTTTCAACGGATGGCACCGCCGACACCCTTCAACTGCGCGACAGCAGAGGCAACACCTTTGCCACCAGCAACAGCGCATGTATCGCTGATGTTTTAGAGGTTTTGCGCACGTCAATCGATGTAAAAATTGCGGACGTACAAGCGCAAATTAAGTTCTAATCCATCCCAAGAAGCCCCGCAATCGTGGGGCTTTTACTCCAACTTTTAAAAGACAGAGCCAATGACACAGGTCAACCGGTGTGCCTGCATGTGCCGTGAGCATTTGCAGAACAGGAATCTTTTGCACGTATTCGATCAAACAATTATTAACCACTACATACAAAAACATAAAGCCGCCCAGGGTAACGCCTACATCATAGCCATCAAAACAGCTGATATGATGATAGCACAGTACAAACCCTCTCCGGCAGACGATGATTTGTATGATCAAATTTTTCAGTAATGGAAAAAAAAGAAATCACAGAGGACCGCTACAACGACGCCCTAGAATGTTTGCCCCCTATCTATTTATGCTCGATCGATAGCACATCCTACAAAGATGCTTTTGCAAACTCCGAAGCCTATTCGCATAACGAAAAAGGGGTAGTACTGGCCGTGTATTTTATTCACGGAGGAAAATACTTTGAAGCATTCGCAAACATTAAAACCGCCGCGGGCAGCTGGGTGCAGGACACGTACGAACACTGTTACCGCACGCTCGAGGCCGAAACCATCACCCGACAAACACCACTACCATGAAACAGGAAATGAAAGATAAAAGAGAAGCCTTGAAGGAAATTTCCGGAATGATTCAGCAGCTTGTAAAAACCGGAGTGTACACCACAGTAAATGAAGGTTTGGTAGATATGTACGCCAAAGAAGGCCACACAGAAATTCACAGCTTTAGACAATGGCTGGCGCGCGGGTACGTAGTCCGGAAAGGTGAGAAAGCCTTGCTACTTTGGGCACAGCCGAAAAGCGCACCCAACAAGGAAAAGCAGACCGACGGAGATAAAGACGAGTTTTCTTTTTTCCCGCTGGCTTATGTATTCAGCCAAAATCAGGTGGAGCCCGTTAAACAACTGGCACAATAAAACACCTTCCCGGTAGTCGCCTTCAGTGGCGACTACTTTCTTTTTGCAAAAAGAAAGTAGCAAAGAAAATCATTGCAATGGTGGGGTTACGAAGAATGAAAATATTTCGGAGTAACCCCGGTTCTTTTTTGTTTATATCCGCACACATTCAAGCAGTACTTCTCCTGCATACGGCACCAGCGCCCTTCTCTTTTTTACATACATATGAACGTTGTTGATCGATACCACATCGTAAAACTGCAGCGTCAAAAACTGTAACCTCGGCAGGTAAAGGGTAATCTCAGGCTCCTC
>JBGTIL010000599.1:0-12593 GCA_041745695.1 Chitinophagaceae bacterium
ATGTTTCATTTTTAATCTATTACGTTTCGGATGGACAACTCTACATTAGCCCACGCACGCATACTCTGGGATTACCATCATGTAAACCTGCCGCTCCGAGTCTCAGATTGCATCCTGGCGCTGGGAAGTCATGATTTGAGGGTTGCAGAAAGGGCGGCCCAGCTCTACCTCGACAAATGGGCGCCGAAAATAATTTTCTCGGGTGGGTTGGGACGGCTCACGTCAGACATTTGGACCATTTCGGAGGCTGACCAGTTCGCCGCAGTAGCAGTTGCTGCCGGGGTGCCTGTTACCGACATCATAGTGGAGAACAGATCTACCAATACCGGCGAGAACATTGCATTTACCCGCGAGCTCCTGGTATCACTGAATTTGTCACCTCAATCTTTTCTGGTGGTGCAGAAGCCCTACATGGAACGCCGGAGCTTTGCCACGTTTCAAAAAGTTTGGCCTGAGAAGGACGTGATTGTCACATCACCGCAGATCTCTTTCGACAATTACCCAACGCCGGAGATCAGCATGAAGAGTGTCATCAATATCATGGTTGGCGATCTGCAAAGAATTATTGATTACCCTGCCCTTGGTTACCAGATTTACCAGCATGTACCGCCGCGGGTAATGAAGGCCTATGAGCAACTGATTGAACTCGGTTACACGGAACAGTTAGCATATAATTCAAACCGATAAGTTGGCATGAACCCAGCAGTGCATCGTATAAGAACATTGGTTGCAAAGCCTACCAGAGCATGGCTCTGCAACCAATGAAGGTTTAGCTGGTAAAACTATTGTTTACGGGGGTAGCGGTGCGCACTGGTGACTGGATAAAAGAAATCAGATCATTATTCAGTTCTTCCTTATGTGTATAGAACAAACCATGAGGAGCGCCTTCGTAAACTTTGTACTCGCAATCCCTGATCATTTCTGCAGTTCTTGCTCCGCTTGCCTCAATAGGAACTGTTTTGTCTGCATCGCCATGAATCACCAGGGTCGGGACATTGATGGAAGCGAGATCGTTCCTGAAATCTGTTTGTGAAAAGGCAATTGCACATTGCTGGGTGCTACGGGATGAAGCCAGAGAGGCAAGCATGCGATAGTAGTCGAGCAGGGGCGCACTCACAGGGTGACTAATCATTGTCACACCAAAGAACTTCTTTCCGAAGTCGTCCAGAAAACCAACACGGTCCTTTTTGATCTGGGCAAGCATGTCGGCGAAAACACTTTCGTCTACACCGTCTTGGTTGTTGTCTGTTTTGAGCATGAAGGGCGTAACTGAGCTAATAAGTACGAGTTTGGATACGCGTTGACTGCCGTAGGTGTTGAGGTATCTCACTGCTTCTCCCCCACCCATTGAAAAACCTACAAGTACTACATTAGACAAGTCCAGGCCTTCTATGAGGGCATTAAGATCTTCTGTTAATGCATCGTAATCGTAACTGCCCCAGGGTTTGGTTGATTTACCGAAACCTCTGCGGTCGTATTTTATTACTCTCAAGCCTGCATTGACCAGGTCTCCCACCTGATACTCCCACATTTCTTTACTCAGCGGCCATCCATGAATCAGAATAACCGGTTGTCCTTTTCCGTAATCTGCATAATTAATCTTTACCTCTTCTCCAGAGGTACTGTCTTTGGTGGTGATGTACTTCATTGCATTTTTTGTTTCTGATTAAAAAAATTAGACCTGTAGTTCTAGTTGAGGTCTTCAGGCTTTTAGACCAATGAGGTACGAACCAATTGGATACATACAACAATCGTAGCAAAATTCTTGGGGGGTCCGCCTTTGGTTCTGAAAAAGCGCATGCAGATGCATGTTAGTTGAAATTTATAAAGGGGTAAATGAATTTTTACCTTTTTACTCTCTGTTGGTTATCAGTAGATTAAGGGTTAGTACGTAGTTTTCCTATTGCATTCGTGGGTAGTGGAAGGTATTTTTGTTCTAGTTAAGCATTACTGATCAGCGAGCCGTGAATTAAAAACCAACACAACCCGTCCCAACGGCTCACCTGCTGCATACGCTCACCAATATCCCTTTCGTCGAATTTTTTACATAATCCAAACCCTGGGGTCGGCATTTTTTACCCAAACGAAAACAATGTTGCAAACAAAACGTCTCACCTTTCGTAGTCATTCATCAGGCTTATTATTAATCGTGGTGGTTTTACTGATTGGATTGGAAAAGGGCAATGCTCAAAAACCGGTACATTCCGGTACGGTTGTGCGTCATCAATTAGCTCACCAACAATCGGAAACTGATTCCTCAGCAAAATTTTACCGCAGGTCATTGCAAGCTGAACTTAATAAGAATCTGCACGAGCCTTTGGTGCGGATGAATCCAAATGCAATCAAGTTTGTAGATAACTACCTTAAAAAAAGCAATGAAGAATTAGTAATGGTTAAAAAGAGAAGCGGAGATTACTTTAAGACAATCGAGTCGATCCTGCTTAAATACCATGTGCCCGTTCAATTAAAATACTTGGCTGTTATTGAATCACAACTAAAAACTTCAGCTGTGTCGCATGCAGGTGCAGTGGGCATGTGGCAGATGATGCCCCAAACCGCCCGCTCGCTTGGTCTGAAAGTAACAACAAAGTACGATGAGCGTAAACATTTTGTAAAGAGTACAACAGCTGCAGCAGCTTACATCAAATCTTTGTATGCGCAGTTTGATGACTGGCTCCTGGTGATCGCTGCCTATAATAGTGGAGCAGGTACTGTATCTAAAGCGATAAAGAAAAGTGGTAGCCGTGATTTCTGGGTGATACAACAGTATCTGCCTGCCGAGACGAAAGCGCACGTAAAACGCTACATCGGCGCTCACTATTTTTTCGAGAATAAAGGAAGTGCAGCTACGCTAACGAAATCAGAAGTTCTAAAATACCGCAAGTCTCTTTCCGATTATGAAGAAGGCCTGAAAGTACTGGAAGAGATAAAACAACAGAATGCTGAGGTGAGCGATGTGCTGCCAAAAACTGCCATAGCAGAAATCAAAACCGAAAAGTCGGAGTAAGCAACAGACGCTATTGTTCAATATAACAAAACCTGGAGCATCAACCATGTAATCATGGCGAATTGCACCAGGTTTTGTTATGTACTCATCAATCCAAAAAATTCTTCAAGTCATTGAGCGATTTTTCCCAACCCTGTTGATGAGGCTGTAGCGCTTCTTCCGATTTAAAGTTCTCTTGCTTTATTTGTAAAAGGCTACCGGTTCCCTGAGCCGAGAAAACAATCGTTAGTTGAAAGTCACTCTCCTGAATGTCGTTGTTATGCAGTTCCCAGTTCCAGGTATATACAAGCTTCTTTGCTTCTACCACTTCCTGGTAGGATCCGTGGATCTCGAAAGCGGGATTATGATCCGGAGATTCAAAACTATAACGCACGCTGCCTCCGGGCTTAAGGTCATTGGTGACAGACGTCAGATTATTTCCCATTGGCTTCCACCATTGCTTTAAATCTGCTTCCTGGGTCCAGGCTTCGTAGAGCCTTTCCGGAGGCACGCTAAATTCTTTCGTTGCTTCAACCACTAATGCATCAGTTTTTTCCATGTAAGCTTTTATATAAAGAATATCAAATCTGTGACCATGTTGTGTTTAAAACTTATTTGCAGGGGCAATGCATCACTAAACAAAAATCACCGAACCACAAAATACTTTCATTATCTACCAGCTTTTTCACACGGAAGTTTTGCATGGCAAGAAAATTGAATGACATCCAGTCTAAAATCAAGGAGGCATTTTTATGGCAACAAATTATAATCCTGAACACCAGGAAGGCAGAGTAGCGAGCGCAATAGAAGATCAAACAGCGAAGATCCCGTCCGATGTGTTTTTATGGGCTGCTTTAGGTTCGATGGCAATTTCTGCGGCACTTCAAATTGCCGGCGTTGAAAAAAGAAGTTTGTTCGTAGGGCAATGGGCGGCACCATTTCTTATATTGGGTTTGTACAATAAACTCGTTAAACTGGAAGGTCACGACGCGAAGCATCCAGCTTAAACTATAAAAAAGGAGGCAGAAGCCTCTTTTTTTATTCCTATTTAATTTTTAGTAACCGCTAAGTGCAGTCGATAAAAATTGATCAACAGTTTATTCAGACAATTCCGCTTAGAAACCGGAGTTATATCTCTTACCGTAGATCAGAACATTTGCTCTGCCTTTCAACATGTTGCCGGTAGTGCGATAAGTGAATTCGATTTTAGAGATAGCCCTGCCGTCAGCAGCAAGTTCTATATTCCGGCTATTCTGATTAGCCATCACCACGAAGTCGATAGAAGGTTCGAGTTTGTCACCGTTTTGAAAAGAAATTTTGAGGTCAGCAATTCGAACCTCTCTGTCTTCCACCCGAAAACGAATGTCGGTAAACAAACTTTGACTCACAACAACAACTTCATCCTTGTCTCTTACAAAATTCACTTTCTCCTCGCCCAGTAATTCCCAGCCATCTTCAACAGGAATGCTTCTGCGTGATGAAGAGCAAGAAGAAAGAAAGGCAGCAGAAAGCGTCAGCAACAAAAAAGCAAAAACGGAACGGGTCAAATTTATTTTCATATAAAGTGTATATATCTACCTGTATTCAAAAGTCATTCCTAATCATTTTTTGCATAATCCGACTGTCGGATCCTCAACCCTCGTGGCTGAACAATGAAAAAATCAACCACGGCAACTTTAGCTGCCCTGGCTTCACTGCGTACGGTTACACAGCAGCGTTATGGCAGTGCTTCGAATCTGCAAAAATACTCTTCTGCACCTAAATTTTATTTTTAGAGAGTATGTAGGCTTTAAAATTCCTGCCTGCCAGTAGAATTACGGTAGGCCAGCAACGTGCAATTCCCCACGCTCTACAATTGTACGTCGTTGTTTATCCATTGTAACTCCCATTTTCGGGTTATAACTTGTGGCAAGCTTTAATCCGATTACCAAAACCAACCCAATGCCACGTCAAAATTTTATCTCACAACACTTTTTTGCACAGGCACCTGAGCAGCAGGTCAAATCTGCGCTAATGGAAATTCCTGCTTTTGAAAATGCGATTTCGTTTGTTCGTGAAAACACGCTTGTTCAGTCCTGGCGTTTCCGCTACGAGCACGCTGATGGAAAGGCACAGTATATAGACGTATCGTTCATGCACCTTAATGACGGTCACACCCACATCACCATGCACGGTTCCTATGAAAATGGCCATTCGTTTTACAAGGACCGGTATCTTAGTAGCGCACTCAAAAATTTTGAATCGGCTGCAAAAGCCGCATTACATGGCTCCGCTAAGGAGTACGTTCCCGAGAGACCCCGTCAGGGCGGATTGCAACAAATCCTCCAATTTGCAATAATGATTCTATCATCGGCAGGGATTGTCTTCTTGTGGAAAAAGATATGGTAGCAGATTGCTACGGATGAACCATGCGTGCCTAATGGTAACGCAGTGGCATTACTTCATCTGATTCTTCATGAAGTTCTCGATTGTACTGCAGGGAACAAGAAAAGGTTTTGATTCAATCGTAATATGAAGTTGCTGATCAGAAACAGTATAAGATCCGGAAATCAAACTTCCAAACACCGACACATCAAATTTTCCTGAACCCTCATCACCATCGAAATGGCCGCCCTGGCCTTGAACTGCTGTTTTCGCTTTGGCTAGAACAGATACTGCATCACCGGAAAAAGGAATAGAAAAATTACAGTCCGCCATGCTTTATTTTTTTAAGGGCATTTAAATACCCTGAAGATAATTAACAGGTGGCTAATTAATTAGAATAGTACAAAGAACCCTCGCTGCTTACCAATCCCAACTCACAGTGTGCTTTCGCAGCTGATTTATGTGGCGATCCTGCTTTGCTAACAGTTTCACCTGGTTTGATGTCTGTAAAGTAAAGCGTCTGCCGATTCAACACCTTGCCGTCTTTATCGTTATAAAAAACGTTCACAGCTACAGTTTTTAAAACTTTATCGCTCTTATTTTGCAAGGAAACATTCAAATCAAAAACACCTGCATCGTTGTCGTTTGTTGCAAAATTCGATTTGAGATAAATTTGTTCGGTTAAATCTTTGGTGCTTGCAGGAGTTGCCGACTTCACTTCTGCTTTCTCACGAGGCCGTTCCGAAGGCAATTCAATCTTTTCTGGCGCTTTTGCCTTTACTACTGATGGTAGTGCAATTTTTGTCTGGGCTTCAGGAACAGTCAATACAGGTGCATTGGTCTCCGCTTTTTCTACGGGTAATGCCTTTGTTTCAATTTGTTGTTCTGGTGCAGATGTATTTTCTGGTGCCAGTGTGTTTGTAGCGAGCGATTCTTCGCCCGGCGCAGGCTCGTGACGCACAGCCACTGCGGTTTGCTCACGCTCGGTTGAGACAGCATTCTCGCTGGAGGAGGTGCGATTAGTGTCGTCTTCAAAGTAGCGAAACAAACCTACCGAAGCTGCAAAAAGAAGAATTGCCGATGCTCCTACCAAAACTGCCTTTTTATTGGCGAACCTTTTAGGTGTGGTGCGCTCAACCGGACCTTTGCCAGTTTCCGCAGCGTTCTTTTTGGTGAGCTCAAAAAGATTCGGGTTTCGTACTTTTTGTGCAGCGCCCGCCTTGGAAGCAGCTGGGCGACTACTGCTGGCTAGCGACAGCGCCCGAACCTTCTCAATTCTCTGGTCGAACGAAAGGGTTTCGTTATCATCCGTGCCTGTTTCCGAGACTGTAGAAGATAAGGCGGAAGGCTCAACAGGAAGGCTTATGTAAGCAGCCTGGCTGGCTTTAGCTGAATGGAAACTTTCCATATCAACGTCCCTTCGGGCACCTGAAGGTGGAGTTACCATGGCACCACCCGTTGAAGCAAGTACTGGGATTGGTTTGTCAGCTACCAGGGTGGGTTCAACAGAATGAGTTACTGTTATTTCTGGCTGCTGCACCTCGGTAGGTAAACTCACATATACCGGCGCTGAAGCTTCATCAGCCAGCTGTTTGGAGGGAGCAAGGGGCGTGTCAGACATAACGCCGTGATCTCCAGCTCCAATATTTGCATTGACAGCCGCAGCATTTGCAGCTTTTCTTATTCTTTCAATTCTTTCTTCAAATGTCAGGGTAGCTAACGACTCAACCGGTTGGGATGCAACAGGAAGTGTTGACTGGGTGGAAGGTTCTGGAGCGGCCTGGAACGAGTCATCCGCTATTTCGAACAACGGCTGCTCACTTTCATCTGCCTGAGGTGGTATTTGTATTTGTTCAGGCTCGAACGCCTCGGACAGTAATCCTGCCGCATCAAAATCATCTGAACTGGATGCGTTCTCGCGGGCATTGGACGACGGAGCCAGTACTTCTGGCAGTTCCGGTGTGGTTGATATTGATTCAGGTGCAACAACAGGCTGGTTCACCTGCTCGACAATCTCCTCATGAGCATCGTCAGACACCGGGCCAGTACTACTAAAGTCTGTATGAACAGTAAAGGGGCTACTTATTGCAGTTGGTAATTCTTCTGATGGCAGTGTAAAACCCGATACTGGCTGAAAGTCATTGGCGGGTTCTTCATACTTCTCATTAGATATGATGTAAGTGGATCCGGCAAAACGCTCAGGTATATTTTGTTTTTCTTCCTTCGATTGATCAGGTTCTAAGCCTGGCACCCGAAAGAAAACCGGGCTGTCTACGGGAGTGTTGCTAGTAATTGCCAGCACCTCTACCGGCATTATCCGCTCAGTTTTTGGCGTCTCCGCAATCTCTTCAACCGGCTGATCAGTATCGGGTGTAGATTCCAGGCTATCTTCCACCGCCAGGTGTGACAGTTCCGGTATGTCCGCAGCATATTGCCATCCTTTCTTGCTTCCCTGAACTTTTATGAAATCCTGTTTTTTTACTGACAAGGACATCATCTCCGAAACGCTGTAAGGGCCTTCGTGTTGATTGTTCCTGAGAATAAGGTAGATTTTGTTCATTTTTAAAAAGCGTCTGTGTTGATTCTAGACATACCCTTAAGTCAGAAGTTATACCCGGTTTTGTGAACATTCCGTTATAAACACGAGCTTCTATTTCTCCACTGGCTGCGTAGCCAATTCCTTAGCTTCTTCTATCTCCTCCCTGTCTGCCTGTGGTGCTTCCTGCTGGTCTTTTAGCTCGGGTTTGAAAGCAAGTTCCGTGAAAGTGGCGAAATGATCAGACCCGTTTTTGGGCATGCGTTTCATACCAATAAGTCCGAAATGCCGCGAGCAAAATATGTAATCCAGCGGAAATCTTAAGAACCAGTGGTGTGCCGAAAAAGTACTGTAAAAGCCCCTTCCCCGTCTCGGGTCCAGTAGGCGGCTTGTTTTGCGGAAGAGCTCGGTCGAATAACTCCAGGCAACGTCATTAAGGTCGCCAAAAACAAAGCAGGGCAGGTTGCAATCCCTTACTTTCAGTGCCACTTTCATCAATTCCTTGTCTTTGGCGGTGGCGTAAAGATTTTCGCCCGGCACCGGGGGCTCGGGATGCAAACCCCATATTTGCACTGCCTGCCCGGAGGGTAAGTAGATTGTTGTTTCTATGGAAGGGATGTCATCCTGAACCAGGTAGTTCACTTTTCCATTCTTCAACTTGAAGCGACTATAAAAAAGCAGCCCATAGGTATTCTCCAGGGGCTGTAGGAGCTGATGCGGGTACTTTTCTTTCAATTCGTTAACTCCATCAGCCCATGCCTGATTCGTTTCTAAAAGAAATATAATATCGGGGTCGCAGGTTTTTACCTGCTCCAACATTTTGTCGTATGCAGTATTGGTCTGGAGCACGTTGGCAGCAAAAATTCTTATTTCATTTTGTTTGTCTACTCCGCTAACCCGTGTCATTTCCTTTTTTGCAATGATTGTGTAGGGGTAAATGTTATAAAACAAATAACCCACACAGGCAACGAGGCCACCTACCAGCAACTTATGAAACAACAGGTCGAGGGGCCAATAGAACAGCCAGCAACCCAGTGTGATCATCACAAGAGCAATCTTTTGCAGGCGTGGATACTCAAACACCCGAAAGAACCAAAAGTCGTTTCTTACAAGTGAAATAAACACAGAAAGTATCAACAGGGTACTAAGTACAGACAATACTATCAGCATAGTTTACGAATTGTATTTGAATGTGAATATAAATACTCAGCAGTAGATTCAAATATTATACCTATACCAACAGTCAGGCGCAGCGCGGGCAGTTGCTGTTGATCACTGAAAGATCAGCAAAGCCTTCCTCTAAGACTCCCTTCCTCCCTCCTGCATTCACGACAAGTGTTATCCTTCATACTCCACTGCAGGAGGGATTTGCGCGCATCAAGGTGCAATGCAGTTGTAAAAGCTCTAATGTCTAAAAAACAAACCATAATTGACCGAGGAAAGTAAGCCTTGCCATTGTTCAATCACGCGTTTATAGGCTCTGCCCACGGGCATTATATTTCTGTCCAGGTCGAAAAGTCCCACTTCATGAACATGTCCCCTGTCTTCCCGCAACGCGGTGTCCCAGTCTACCTGGTGCGTGAGACTATACCAGGTGAAGCCTATAACGGGCACACCGTCCTGGATAAGCCTGTGCAGGTTAGCCCATTCTTTCCACAACCAGTTGACTGAATCCGGTGCCTTTTTATTTGTTTCCGTATGCATGATCGGAAGCCGGTACCGGCTGTAATATTGATGGGTGATCACATAATAACCGAATATTTCACCTGCAGCCGTTGTAGTTCCATTAGGCAAAACCAGGTGCTCATTGGTTGCATAATAGTCATTACCCATTACGCAGTGGGCATTCACCTGGTTCCGCTCAAACCAGTGGTATTCTTCCTTGGTCATACCATTTTCAAGGAGGTACTCGTACATGCTCACCTTGATAGGGTAACCGTAAGTGAAATCGAGAGCCAGGAAGCGTTTTTGATTCAAAAAATTGGCAAGTTTCTGCACTTCCGGCCTGAAGGGATGAAAATATTCGGAAGATTCGCTCTGTATGAATACAGCGTCTCTTTTCACCTTAATAATTTCATGCATGGCAAGCACGTTTGCCTTACACAAATGTTTGAGGGCAGTTACAAAAGACCTGTCGCTGCTCAGGCGTTCATTCCACCATCCATACTGTGCTGAGAACATTGCCGTAATAAATATTTCATTAACAGGCGTGTAAAACTGCAGATAAGGAAACCGTTCTGCGAATGCTCTGGCGTATTCGGCAAAATATTGGGGGAAGTCGGGATTTTGAAAATCCCCTATCCAGTCTGGCACTCCAAAATGAAGCAAATCGACAATGGGTATTATCCCTAACGACTCTAATTTATGGAAAGTTTCATCTGTAAAACTCCAGTCGTACTTGCCTGGTGCCAGGTGTGTTTTGTAGTAGGGCGGTCCGTATCTTAAAAAGTCGACCCCCATGTCTTTTGTCAGGTTGAAATCCAATTCCCAGTTTGCATAGTGCCCACACTTTTCCATCTGATCTATTCTCTTGGTGGTTCCATCAGGGAGTAAAATATTTGGATAGCTATTTTCAATACCCGTGGCAAACATGAAACGATTACCAATCATTCTTAAATTTTAGAATTCTAAATGCAGCCGCCAAACATCCGGCGCTCACAAGTAACACAACTGCGCAAATTACTTGAACGATTTTCACACCTGTGTCTAACAGAGACGACATCATGCGCCATTAGTTTATACCTAATGGCCGCCTTGGATTAAGGCAGCATGCCCGGTCGCGCCGGAAAACCAATCTGTGAAGCGTATGTTGCTGAACTTAAAGATCTTTATCCTGTTCTATTGGACGACCTTTCTCTTCCATAAGGTCAGCGTCAACCGTTTTGCCTTTTTGTGTTTCCTGCACAAATTGCACATTATCAGTAGCTGTTTCTTCACCTGGGGCCTTGTCCACACCTTGTGGTCCATGTCCAGTGTTTGCCTTGTTTCTTAGGTCAGCGTTGTTTTGCTCAATCCCTGCGTTTCCCATGATTGAAAGTTTTTAGTCGTTGTGTTGATTGTCTTCAGCATCATCCGCACTTGTATCGTCAGCAGATGGGCTGGAGAGGTCGTCATTGGAAACCTCCATTGTTTCATCTGCCCGGGTATCAACACTTTGATCGTGCTCGTGTTCCTCAGGAGATTGAAGGGTAGAATTGGAAGTGAGGTAGAGAGGTGTGCCTTCACCTGTAGACCTGTCGTCAGGAGCATCATTTTCTCTGTTCCTGATCACAGGGCTTTCAATGATCTTTCCTTCTTCTTCAAACTCTTTGCGGGTGTCTTTAGTCATAAAAATATATTATACACCTAAGCATTCTAATCTTATGCCACGAACTTTTTTCGCCCTGGCTATGGTATCTTAGTTATTCAGATGATGATCCGTTTTGAAGCAACCATTGAGAAATTCGGGCAACAGGGTGAAAAGACCGGATGGACCTATATTTTCGTTCCTGCTGAACATGCTCAAAAGCTTAAGCCAGGCGACAGGCGCGGTTTTCGTGTCAAAGGGAAGCTTGATCAATTTGTGATCGAGTGGGTTGCCCTCCTGCCTATGGGAGAGGGTAACTTCATTATTCCACTGAACGCCGCCATGCGCAAACAGTTGCGCAAAAGTCTGGGAGCCACTATAGCGCTCGAACTATCCATCGATAGCCGTGAGCACAAGCCCCTTCCGGCATTTATTGAGTGTTTGAAAGATGAACCCCTGGCCTGGAAGCAATACAATGCGATCGCTCCATCTCACCAGAACTACTTCAACAAATGGATCGAAAGCGCAAAAAAAGAAGAAACAAGAGCCAAAAGAATTGCCCAAACTGTAACAGCCCTCGCCGCTGGCAAACACTATGCAGCTATGCTACAAAGCATTAAAACCAAAGACCGTGAAAAATAAGCTTCCCAGCGATTTTCAAAGTTTTCACCTTCGAATTTCAGGGAAAGTGCAAGGTGTGTTTTTTCGGGCTTCGGCAAAAAGGAAGGCTGATGCACTGGGCGTACGCGGCTGGATAAGGAACACAGAAGATGATGGTGTAGAAAGTAAAGTGTCCGGAGAGGTTGCTGCAGTGTCAGAATTTATTGAATGGTGCAAAAAGGGCCCGGCGTTGGCTGTGGTAACAGAGGTCCTCGTGGAGCCCTGTGCCGATCCGCCCATGGATAAATTTACTATTTTGGAT
The DNA here is from genome assembly GCA_041745695.1 of Chitinophagaceae bacterium. Classification (GTDB taxonomy): domain Bacteria; phylum Bacteroidota; class Bacteroidia; order Chitinophagales; family Chitinophagaceae; genus Flavisolibacter. The sequence continues at coordinate 12,095 of JBGTIL010000599.1, forward strand.
ACACACGGTGAAGATAAAATGCCTGCCTCAACGTGACGAGCACTTAAGCCATTTGCGACAACTGTTTGATTACAGCGTTTAAGTTGACCCCTTTTTCCAATACCCCTTTAAAGAGATCACCTTCCACCTTCACCCTGTCAAGAATGTTGAAGATGGTAAAGCTTTGCATACTGAGTCCGGGTTTAACCTCGTCCCAGTGCAGCGGGGTCGATACGGTGGCTCCTGCTTTGGGCCTGCAGGAGTATGGCGCACAAATGGTTTGAATGGGGCGGTTCTGCAGATAGTCTATATATATTTTATCCTTGCGCTTCAGTGGGCTTCTTTCCAGGCTTGTTAGAAGCGGAAGCTCATTGTGTACAATATTGGCGATCAACTCGGCGAAGTTCTTGGACTGGTCATACGAATACTTTCCACCGAAAGGCACGTAAATATGAATGCCTGTTGATCCGGAGGTTTTCACATAGGAGGTAATGCCAGCACTCTCTAACACCTTCCTTAC
>JBGTIL010000600.1:0-7471 GCA_041745695.1 Chitinophagaceae bacterium
GTTGCTGTGGATTTTTTCAGCCAACCCAAGATTTTGTAAATTCCTTCCAGGTGAATGCGGCTACAGGCTTACCTAACATTGCCAGCTACAATGCCACCGAAGTGAAGAGCGATTACAACTTGAAATCCACTGATCCTTTTACACCGGAAACATCAGCTTTGGATTCAAGACTCGATTGGGCGGTCGGTCGACGCGGAATTCCTTACCTCGATTGGGGTCCACATCCAGGAAACGCCTGGGTTAGAGACCAACCTTATGGGGGTCCTTATGCGCCTAAGAAAAATGTTTATTACAAATCACAAACCGGCGTGCTAACCGACAAAGCTTTCTGGACGAGTGGCGTAACAGCCAATAATTATACGTTAATAAGATTTGCTGATGTGATTTTAATGTTGGCCGAAGCGGAAGTCGAGGCTGGGAGCATAACAACAGCTAAAGACCTCGTCAACCAGGTTCGTGCGCGGGCGGCTGATCCGGTCAGCTGGGTTAAGGATGCGGCCGGCGCACCCGCTGCCAATTACAAAGTCGGACTGTATACAGCATTTACAGACCAGGCCATGGCCCGTAATATTGTGCGGTTTGAGCGTAAGATAGAGCTGGGGATGGAAGGGCATCGCTTCTTTGATCTTGTTAGATGGGGCATAGCTGCAACTGAATTGAATCGCTACATACAATACGAAGGAACACAAGCATTAAATAAGCGCAATTACCTTGCAGGAGCCACATTTACCGCCGGTCGGAATGAGTACTTCCCGATTCCGCAGGCGCAGATAGATTTAAGCGCAGCGGGTGGAACACCCAAGCTGAAACAAAATCCTGGATACTAATAATTTCTCAAATTAATTTTTTGAATAGGGCAGGATTAAATTTCTGCCCTATTTTTATTGATACAGGTATAAAAATCCGGGTGCTTATGCTGCGATCGCTGCAATCTTTTTTTTGTATCATACTCTTTTTGAATACGTCATGCAAACAGAAAGGCGTGCTCTTTGAGAAGATCCCTTCCTCTAAAAGCGGTATTCACTTCAACAATGCAATTGTTGAAACCGACTCCATCAATGTACTTGATTTCGGCAATGTCTACAATGGCGGGGGCGTGGGCATAGGCGACTTCAATGGCGACAGCCTGCCCGATATCTACTTTGCCGGCAATACTGTTGCTAATAAACTGTATTTGAATAAAGGTGATCTGAATTTTCAGGACATTACCAAACAGGCAGGAGTAGAAGGTGATAAGCGCTGGTGCAGGGGCGTTTCAGTGGTAGATATCAATAACGACGGCAAAATGGACCTGCATGTTTCTACTTCCATCAAGAGCAACCCCGCTGAGCGTAAAAACCTGCTCTACATCAATGAAGGCAACGACGCACAGGGTATTCCTCACTTCACAGACAGGGCCAGCGAATACGGCTTGGCCGACACCAGTCATTCCACGATGGCCGCTTTTTTCGACTATGACAATGATGGAGACCTGGATGTTTATGTGCTCGTGAACGAGATCACTTATAACGACTATCCCAACCGTTTCCGCCCCCGTTTAGTAAAAGGGGAGCACGCCAGCACCGGAAGACTGTACCGGAACGACTGGAACGACACACTGAAGCATCCGGTTTTTACAAATGTGTCTGCAGCGGCAGGCATTACTATCGAAGGCTACGGTCATGGCGTAGCCATAACCGATATTAATAAAGACGGCTGGAAAGACATTTATGTATCGAATGACTACCTGTCCGATAACATACTATACGTAAACAACGGAGACGGCACGTTCACAGACAAAGTGCGGTCATATTTTAAACACACCGCTGCCAATGCAATGGGCAACGATATTGCCGATATCAACAACGATGGCCTGCAGGACCTCATTGAATTGGACATGAACCCGGAAGATAATTTCCGTAAAAAAATGATGCTGAATGCCAACAGCTACCAGACCTACCAGAACAGCGATTACTTCGGCTACCAGTACCAGTATGTGCGCAACGTACTACAGTTGAACCAGGGCCCAACGGTGGGTGCAAACGATTCTATTAAGGACCCCATCTTCAGCGACATTGGATTTTTTGCCGGGCTCGCGGAAACTGACTGGAGCTGGGCGCCACTTGTTGCAGATTTCGACGATGATGGATACCGTGATATTGTTATTACCAATGGGTTTCCGAAAGACGTAACCGATCATGATTTTGTTGCCTTTAGAAATAATGCGTATTCGGTGGCTACAAAAAAACAAATGCTCGACCAGATACCTGAAGTAAAAATTCAGAACTATGGATTTCGCAACCGAGGGGACCTCACATTTGAAAATGTTACAAACGCCTGGGGTCTTAAGGAACTAAGTTTTTCTAACGGTGCCACCTATGCGGATCTTGACAGGGATGGTGACCTTGATATCGTGATCAGCAACATCAATGATGAAGCAACGGTGTACCGCAACACGTCCCTTGCGGATGATGAAGTAAACCGGCTTACCCTTGTTCTGGACGGACCCGCACTCAACCGGAGTGGCTTCGGTGCCTGGATAGAGTTGTATTACCAGGGTAAGCAACAGGTATACGAACACACGCCCTACAGGGGTTACTTGTCCTCGGTGGAATCTGCGCCTCATTTTGGATTAGGCGCTGCAAAAAAGGTGGACTCACTCGTAGTAAAATGGCCCAACGGCAAGGCACAGGTGCTGCGCAACGTATCTTCAAACCAGCGGTTGATTTTGAGGGCTGGTGAGGCACAGCAATCCTACACCTGGAACAAAACTACCATTGCACCCAACACGCTGTTCAAGGACATTAGCGCGCAAACCGTTGATACCGCTGCGCATAAGGAGATAGACTTTGTTGACTTTAATATTCAAAAATTACTACCGCATAAATTCTCTGAGTTCGGACCGGCGCTGGCAGCCGGAGATCTTAACGGCGACGGATTCGAAGATCTGGTGGTTGGCGGATCCTATTCTTACAGCGCCTCGCTGCTGTTTCAACAGCCCAACGGACAATTTAAAGAGACAACACTCATTGCGGGTGCTACCAAAGACAATAAGAATTGGGAAGACGTTGGCGTACTGCTTTTCGACGCCGACAACGATAGCGACCTGGACATATACATCAGCAGCGGAGGCTTTGAGAACGAGGCTAATTCAGCGTCTTATGACGATAAGTTTTACCTTAACGATGGCAGGGGAACATTCACCTTATCTGTCAGTGGGCTACCGAAAAATCGCACTTCTAAATCCTGTGTGCGTGCGGCGGACTACGATCGTGATGGCGACCTTGACCTGTTTTTAGCGGGACGGGTAGAACCCTGGAAATACCCGATGCCTGTGTCGAGTTCTATTTACCGGAACGACTCACGCAACGGACAGGTAAAGTTCACCGATGTATCGTCTGGTATAGCGAAAGATTTGGAAAAGATCGGGCTTGTGTGCGATGCGGTGTTCACAGATTTTAATAACGACGGGTGGCAGGATTTGCTGCTTGCAGGCGAATGGATGCCACTAACCTTTTTACAAAACAATAAAGGTGTATTCAGTAATGTAACGCAGGCGACGGGCTCCGGTGCTAAAAAGGGATGGTGGACAAGCATCCTGCCTGGTGATTTTGACAACGACGGTGATATGGACTACATAGCAGGTAATTTGGGTAAAAATTCTTTTTACCGGGCTAAGGAAGGTGAGCCTGTTCAGATGTATGTGAAGGATTTCGACAAGAACGGAAATCTTGATGCTTTACCCGCACTCTACCTCCCCGCTTCGCAGGAGAATCGCGAGCGAAGTGCCTTTGCAGCGCACACGCGGGATGACATGACCAAGCAGTTGATCGGATTTCGTACGAAGTTTCAAAACTATCGCTCTTATGCAACCGCCACTTTCGACAGGATGTTTACAAAGGAGGAACTAAAAGATGCCCTCATTTTAAAGGCTGACTATTTTAGTAATAGTTATGTTCAAAATAAAGGAAACGGAACATTTGAAATAACGCCTTTGCCCGGGGCTACACAGTACTCCTGTATCAATGGAATGGTTGCTGAAGATTTTGACCTGGATGGGAATACAGACCTGCTCATCACTGGCAACGACTGGGGCACCGAGGTATCTGTAGGAAGGTATGACGCCTGTAATGGATTGTTACTTAGGGGCACTGGTGCAGGAGGATTTGTGTCGCAGTCAATACTGCAAAGCGGTTGGTTTATTCCTGGCAATGGAAAAGCATTGGTGAAGCTGCGCTCAGCAAACGATGCAACCTTGGTTGCAGCCAGTCAGAACCGCGGTCAGCTCAAAGTTTTTAGAGTAAAAAAAGGAACCAAAACCGTATCACTGGCACCGATGGATGCATCTGCAATCATCCTGTATAAGAACGGCAAAAAACAAAAAAGAGAAATTGGTTACGGTGCTTCCTTTGGGTCGCAGTCGGCACGTTTTATAAATATCGACAGCACCGTCCTTGCGGTGGAGGTCACAGACTTTACAGGCAGGAAGCGGCGACTGCAGTTGTAACGCCCAGGAAAGAGCATCAAAGCAACTCGAAAGCTTTAAAAAAAAAATTGGATACGTTTTGTATATGATAAATAGGATAGGAAGGTTTTTGACGATCCATTTGGGATTGATGCTTTGTCTTTTATTAAAAGCAGAAGGGCAGGTAAGTCCGACACAACAAGGCTCAAAACTTCCACCATTCGAGATGCTCCTTACCAATGGAAGCAGTTTTGCGACGACCGCCCTGAATAAAAATAGACCGCTGGTGCTGATCTACTTCGCCCCCGGCTGCGACCATTGCTTAACACTAATGCGTGCCTTTTTTAAAAATGTACAGCAGTTTAAAGGCGCCGAAGTTTTGATGGTAACTTTCACGTCGCTGAAAGAAGTAGCGAGTTTTGAAAAGGCTTTTCAGACGGCAAAGTATCCAAATATTAAAGCCGGGCTTGAAAAACGTCCGCTCTTCTTGCAGGCATATTACAAGCTGCAACACACGCCCTTTACAGCATTGTATGATAAGCAAGGGAAACTGGTAGCTTCTTATAAACAGGAGGAACGCGTTGCTGATCTGATCCGGTCAATGAAACAATTAAAGTAACATCTGTTAATGCTCAGAAGATCTTTTATACTGCTTGTCGTTTTTATAATCAGCCTGCTTGTTTCGGGATGTAATGATCCGGTAGTAAAGGCAGACCCGCGCCTGCTCACTGACCAGACGCTGCTGCATCGCAATATGAAGCAGCTGACCGAGGTGATCATTCATGATATGTTTTCGCCTCCGGTGGCTAGCCGTATTTATGCATATACGTCCCTGGCTGTTTACGAAACCGTTCGGCATAGTCAACCCAACCAGCCGTCTATCACAGGGCAGTTGGGCGGCTTCGATTCAATCCCACATCCGCAAAACGGTGCCTCTTACAATTACCTCCTTGCAGCAACCAAAGCCTTTTTTACCGTTGCTCAAAAAATTACATTCTCGGCTGATACCCTCAACCAATATCAAAAGAAAGTTTATGAGCAGTTTGCCTCGCTACTCCCTGCAGAAGCGTATGAGCGTTCGCTTGCATATGGTGAGGCGGTTGGCAAACAGATCCTCCAGCGCACTACCTCCGACAACTACCAGTTGACACGTGGTATGCCTAAAAATTTAGGCAGCAGCGACCCCGGCAAGTGGCGTCCCACACCTCCGGATTACTTCGACGGAGCCGAACCCTGGTGGGGTAAAATCAGGCCGCTTGCAGTAAAATCAGCAGACCAGTTTATCTGCCCGCCACCCCCCGTGTATGCTACTGATTCCAACAGTGCCTTTTACAAAACCGCAGCGGAAGTGTACCAGATTGCAAAAAATCTGACCGAAGAACAAAAGACCATTGCCCGTTACTGGGACGACAATCCATTTGTAATTGAGCATTCCGGACACCTGATGTATGGCAATAAAAAGATCACGCCGGTAGGGCACTGGATAGGCATTGCAGGAATAGCCTGTCAGCAAAAGAACCTGGACCCCATAGCAACTGCCCGGGTGTATGCCAGCACGGCTATTGCCATTTTTGACACATTCATTTCCTGTTGGGATGAAAAATACAAAAGTGCGCTCGTGCGCCCGGTAACGGTAATTAACGAATGGTCTGACCGCAACTGGCAGCCCTTTCTTCAAACCCCGCCCTTCCCCGAACACTCCAGTGGGCACAGCGGCATATCGGCAGCAGCGGCAACAGTACTCACGGGTATATTTGGCGACGGCTTCGCTTTCGAAGACACCAGCGACCTGCAGTACATCGGCATGAAACGCAGCTTTAAATCGTTTAACGAAGCAGCCATGGAAGCTTCCATCAGTCGTGTGTATGGAGGTATTCATTACCGCACAGGCATTGATGCCGGGGCAATTCAGGGCCGTGACATCGGTAACTATGTGCTCGGGAAATTGGATCTCAAATGATCGGTTTCAGCAGCCGGCCCAATATGCAGGCTCCTTTAACCCCTGTATCGCGCACCGTTTACAAATAATTTATATGAGAGTAGGACAGTTTATGTTATTAGTGGTGCTTGCAGGGCTCAACTCCCTTGGCTCGCTCTGCGCACAGCCGGCAGGTAAAGTTGTGGAAGAAAAACTGGTGAAGAGCTCTGTCATGAACAGGAACGTGCGCTACTCGATTTATCTCCCTCCTGATTATACGTCGTCTGAGCGTTCGTACCCTGTGGTGTACCTGCTACATGGATACACAGATGATAACACCGGCTGGCTTCAGTATGGTGAGGTTAACCGTTATGCAGACAAGGCCATTGCAGATGGCACCATCCCGCCGATGATCATTGTGATGCCGGATGCCGATTCCAGCTGGTACATTAATTCGTACGACGGCAAAGAAGCCTATGAGACTTTTTTTATTAAGGAATTTATTCCTATGATAGAGAAATCCTATCGTATCAAAGCGGAAAAGAAATACCGCGGTATTGCCGGTTTGTCGATGGGCGGCTACGGCACCCTGATCTATGCATTGAAGTATCCGGGCTTGTTTGCTGCGGCCGCACCGCTGAGCGCTGCAGTTTGGGACGATACCGCCATGGCAAACATTCCGGATGAAAAGTGGGAAAGAACTTTTGCTCAGTTATATGGCAGGGGACTTAAAGGCACCGCCCGCCTCAGTGCTGCATGGAACAGCAACTCGGTGCTGAAGCTGATTCAGACCACTCCTGAAGAACAACTAAAGACGGTGAGGTATTGGATAGATTGCGGAGACGACGACTTTTTAATTAAAGGGAATTGCCTGCTGAACATAGCACTGGTAGAAAAAGCAGTGCCCCATGAATTTCGGATTCGAAACGGGGCACACAACTGGACCTATTGGCGTACCGGGATCACGGACGCACTCAAATTTATTGGAGATAGTTTCCATCAGCAGTGAAACACAATGCTGTCTGAAGTTCCCCGACTGCCAGCAAACCTTACATCGGACGTTGCTGCCTTAGCGTGTCGCGTCTTGTGGTGTCTGTACGGGTAGTATC
>JBGTIL010000601.1:0-6517 GCA_041745695.1 Chitinophagaceae bacterium
GGGAAATCGCCGCCGTGATTATTTAGCTGTGGCGGAAAATAATAAGCTTCTGGTTTACCCAGCTGGCCAATTAAGGCAGCTTTCTCATCATTATGATGAAGGTGATGCGGGAGCGGCCCCATGTTGTCGAAAAATTTGGAATACATTGGCCAACTTTGATGCTTATCCCATAGCCGGGTTCCAATGATGGAACCTTTCAATTCATCGATAACATCTTTTAATAGAATCTTCTCTTCTCTTGTTCCGTCATTACAAACAACAACACTGAGGCCTTCGTTTTCTCCGGTTAAAGGGCCGTTTTTTGCAGGCGTGGTAGAGGAAAGCCAACGTTCGTCTATGCCTCCCCGTTGTCCACCCAGCACGTAGTAGTCATCAGGATGTAATTTAATACGTCGCCCCGGTACACAAAAGGATCGAGGCACCCAGGTAGGAGCCAAACGCAAAATACCCCTTCCCTGGTCGAATGCTTTTTGAGCTAGGCTTAGTTTCTCCATTAGCAAGTGTTTCGATTGAAGATGACTGTGCTTCGTTGGACTATTTAAAAATATACTTATTTTTCTTTCGTACTCGCCACTTCTATTTCCAGGTCATAAATTCTTTTTCCGCCGGGAGGGATGAATATAAGGTCATTTAACTCCCTGGCTTTAGCCTGACCAATGGGAGGGTTTGTTCCAGGTTCCAAGCCCATCACGTATTCACCTTTGCCCCAGTGTTGCCAATTCGTGAGCCAGGGCAATTGGCTCTTCCTGAACTTCAAGGTCAGGGCAAGCTCCATTTGCGGATTATACACACCGCAGGTACAAGTTCCTGAATCGTCAGGAGTAATGTCGATAAAAGCCGCTTCCTCGCCTGCACCGGAATGTTCGTCGAGCGGTGCAGGGCACCGGTGGAAGTCGCTCCCTTCTCTGAAAATTTTATTGTCACCGTTCTCATCGCGGGGCCGCCAGTTTCCTCTCCAAATAATTTGAGATCCTTCATCAACCAGCGGCCACCCCAGGTTGCAATGGTATAACATCATGTGAGGAGCCAGTTGATTGCCACGATTAATTACTTCGTCATGAATGCGGATAACTGACTGTCCAATAGTACCTGAAATTGTGCGTCTTAGTTGGAGTGAAGGTCCAAATATCTGTGTTTCATCAACAACCCCGGTAATGCTCATTTCCAATTGATCATCGAAAGGGTTGGGTTGTATAATGGAAGCTACTTCGGCGGCTAAATTGCTGATGTGACCATGAAGGCCGCGCTCACCAAAGCCATCCTTTTCCGGACCACCCACGTGAGAAAGCCCACAAGTGGTAACTAATCCACCTCCGAACGTTCTCAGCCAGTCACCTCCCTGGTTTGAAAATGGCTGAGGCGCTGTTATACCGGAATGGCTTAGCCAGGCAAGGCTGTGCCCATTAAAGAAAGCATCACCTATATCCATCGCCCGGTCGATAACCACCTTATAACGCAACCCGGTTCCTGTATTGATCCATGCTATCCTGGTTCCCCGTCCCGGACCGTTATCAAGAACTGAGACTTCAATACCTCCCAATTGTGCCCGATTAGATATTTTATCCTTCCAGGGTTGTTGCATTGTTATGAATCATATTTCAATCGAAAACAAATTGTAAATACAAGCTTGGTTTTCACCCTTATGTTGAAGACGTTAACGGCTCACAACTTTAAGAAGTAAAGACATTTGAAAACCTCAGCTGCGTTTACTTCCTACTGCACAATAAGATAGATTCAGCGCATTGCTGTTCTTTGTCTGTCGGTCATTGTCTACGTAGCTCCAACATCCGATTGCAACTACCGCTTAGCGACTGCTTTCTGTTTATAGACTTCATGGGTTTTATTGCCTCCCGATTTAAGGTAAGCGATCAGGTCTTTTAATTCATCGGGGTTTAAACTATTGATCAACCCGGGAAACATAATGGATGGAGCATCGGAAATACTCGTACGGGAAACATCCGTTTTAAGAATTTCACGTATTTGTTTCGGGGCAAAAGGGTTCTGACTAATATAATATTTATCCTGGTCCTGGTTTTTTACTCTACCCAGGACGGAGCTGCCATCTTTCATATAAAAATAAGTGGCGGCATACTGATCGGATATTTCCTTACTCGGTTCAAGGATCGATACCAGCATGTCTTTGGTAGAGAAGCGGGTGCCCAGTTGCGTCAGATCGGGTCCGATGTCGCCGCCTTCACCTCCAAGCCGGTGGCACGTCTGGCACTGGGTTGCAATAAACATTGCTTTCCCTTTTTCAAAATTTGGAACGACAACATTTTTTTCGATAACTGCGAGCGCGGAATCTACTATCCATCTCCTGCCCGGACCTTTAGGACGTTCAACGGCGCTGGCTAATTTATTTCCATTTTTCGCATCGAGTAAAGCGCTGCCAGATAAGGCATCGTACTGTGCAAACTGATCTTTCGAAACATGCTGCAGCGCCATTTTTCTTGCCCTGTCGATAAACCCTATGTAGCTGTTACCGGCCTTGAAACCGAAGGCTGTATTAAACCATTTAAAATACTTTTCACTGGCTTGCGGAGTCCAGCCTGCTTGTGCTGCACCCAATGCTGTGGCATAATATATTTGCTGGGCAGGCGGTGTGTTAGATAACATTCCCGCTATGTCCATACCATACTGTGGATTTCTAAGAATAAGGTCGGATGAGTTGGTAACGCTTTGCTGTAATGAATCATCATCTTTTGCTCCGTCCATCAGCGCGAGCGTTTTTGTAGCTGCCTGAGGATCGCCAAGGTGGATCAGTATTTTACTCAATAACCGGTTCAGCTCATTGCCCGAAGCCGGGTAGTTGGGACCCAGGTAAGAGATCAATTTTGCTTTTTGCACATTATCCGGCAGCCCCATCCGGTAAAGCGTTAATTCTACGGCCCGTAGGAAGTCTACCTGTTGCATTGGAGTCAATTGCCCCAGATCCACAGCCATCAGGGAATTGAACATGCGTGCTTTCAGATTTTTATCGCCATGTCTCGCGAGTGCAATCATTGCCTGCGTTGACATCTGCGGATCTTTTTCTGCTAGTGCTTTGTCGCTCCATTGGGTTACGGGCTGTTTTTGTATGGCTACGCGCGCTGCATACCTGATAAATCGATCGTTGTGTTTTAGATAGGTCCAGGCGAAATCAACGGCTTTAGGGTCAGTCTTATAATGATACTCTTCCAGGCTGCGCCTGACTTTCCGAGCCTCTACTGCATCCGCTGAACCGGCAGACGACAGCGCAGCGTTGGATGCTTTATTATCGTTGTAGTAAACTCGGTACAGGTTTGATTCAAGTCTGCGACCGCCGGTAAGAAAATATAAGGCACCATCCGGCCCGATCATACCATCGGTAAGAGGCAGGGGCGCTCCGGAAATAAATTCTTCTGCTTTGGCTTTATAAGAGGAGCCCTCTGGCGTCAGGTGAACAGCATAGATGATACCGAAGCTCCAGTCAAAAGCAAAAAGCGACTGACGGTATTTTTGAGGGAAGCGAGCGTGTTGTCCGGTAAAAAAGCTGGTAGGAGAACCCTGTCCGATATTTAATACTGCGGGAGAATTATCGGGGTAAGCCGGTGACCATTTGTTGGTACCTGCACGCCATCCAAACTCACTGCCGCTGGTTACGTGGCAGATGCGTGTGGGCCGATACCAGGGTAAACCGATATCCCATTCCATATCGGAGTCGTAAGTAAATAATTCGCCGTCTTCATTAAAAGCCATATCAAAAGGGTTGCGGAATCCTGAACTTACGAGCTCCCATTTACTGCCCACAGAATCTGTTCGGGCAATCCATCCCCCGTGGCTGGCAACCACGTTATCGTGGCCATTCGGGTCCCGGATCAGGGGCAAAAGGTTGTCTAATCTTGAGGTATCGCCACTGTACCTGTACCCGTCCATCTCCGGGATTTTGGTGAAATTTCCGGCTATAACATACATTGATTTCCCATCAGGCGAAAGTACAGCAGTATGCGGGCCATGCTCGCCGTGGCCTTGCAGCCGCCTGATCAAGGTGATTTTGTCGTATTGATCATCATTATTGGTATCCTGGAGGCGGTAAAGTCCGCTCCTCCTGGAAAGAGTTGTGTCGCCTTCATCATTAACCATTACATAGAGGCTATTGTAGGCATACAGGAGGCCGTGTGCATATCCAAGTTTAAATGAGGCAGTATCACCTTCGATCTTTATATCAAGCTTTTCAACGTTCACTTTTGACTTTGTTGTATCGGAGCCAACAGGTGGGATGGTTACCCGGTACAGGTGACCATACTGGTCGCAGGCGATCATCCTGCCCTTGTTGTCGAATGCCATAGCAACCCACGAGCCCTGTTCGTTCTCACCCGGGCTGTATAAATGATCGGCATGAAAATCAGGTAAGAGTTTGAGTTTATCAACTTTAGACACGGGCTTAGCCTGTTTATCCGTACCTGTCTGATTACCGTCGCTACAACCGGATATTATTACAAGGGAGCATATAACTGCGAGGACTACCTGAAGTTTGATGTTCCAATTTTTACTGTATAAAAATCTCATACGCTTCATGATTGGTTTTAACGCATCGTATTTAATGTTCTTTAAATTTCTGTTGTTTCTATGAAACTTTTTAAGAAAAGTTTTTGAAGCCTTTTAGGTTAGGTGCACACCTATAACACGGATGGTTTTAAGACCAGTATGGACGCAGACGGTTTTGCTGGATGAGGGTGTGGCGTACCCGGACGTACATACTGCATGCGTTACTCGTCGTCGGGCCGCTCTTCATATTGCCATTCGTCTTCCCTGGTGTCGCGCCATGCCCACCAACCAAACTGTAAATGATAAAGGTCATTTATCGTTGGGTCAAGCTTTGTCATTTCCGATAAGCAAACAAGCCTTGCATCGTCTAAGTTAGGTTCCAAACACGTGTGGAATTGCCAGTCTCCATCATTTTTGTGGTATACATATAACACAGGGTCACCGTTGAGTGCTTGCTTCGATGTGTAAACGCCTAAATTCTTCTCTTCGTAAAACTTAAAATCTGTATTCCTGTCAAGGAGCGGTTGTTTGAATTTCCACGCAGGATTAAATCCCTCTTCCCATGGAAACCTATTTTGCTTGTCTGTCCAGACAAGCTGCAATAGCGGAAAATCAAAAGTCATGTTATAGAACCAACCCGCATAGCCAACGTAATTTGAATAAAACGCTTTGTCAGCCTGCAGGAATCGTATTTCATAATCTTCTAAAAAGTCGGCGTAGGGTTTATTTGTTGTAAGTGTCTCTCTATTCTTGATGAGGTCCCTGGGATGATTAAGTATTGCAGCTGCAACGTCGGTCTTCAAACCAAAGCAAATAAGTTCAGCGTGTCCAAAATTTTTGAAAAGTCCAATGGTGTAAACGAAGCCTGGCAGATAGTTGTCCGGTTCGAGAAGTGCTAAATGACAACCATATTGTTCAATGTTATCAAGAATTGTTTGCCTAGCATCTATATCGTGTTGGCTATGATCGGCGGTCATTGTAGTGTGTCAAATATAATTGAATGCAACGCAGAAAGTATTTGTGAAGAAGTAGCATTTCATATTAGATCGCCTCTTAAGTTCGTGTTTGAATTGTTCTACCGTTGAAAGTTAGTTTGTCATTACGGATATATAAAATATTGGATATAAAGCAGCTGAAGAAAACGGAGGTTGAGCTAAGTCAGTAACCAGTCATTTAACTACGCAGATAGGAAGCGCCGTTCAGATCGACAATGCCTCCTGTCATAAACTCGAGCCCATCACTGGCAAACACAGCAACCAGATTGGCAACTTCTTCTGGTGTTGCTACCCGGTTAAGGGGGCTTTGTTTTTTTACCTGTTCGCCCGCTTCGCTGGTAAGATATGCCGCAGCCATGTCAGTGTCTACAAAGCCGGGCGCTATAATACCAACGATGATATTGTAAGGGGCTAACGCAACAGCAAGTGATTGACTCATCGCATTGAGACCAGCCTTACTTGCACCATAGGCAGGATGATCGGGCTCACCGCGAAAAGCGCCACGCGACGATATGTTTACTATTTTACCATATTGCTGAGTCATCATTTGTTTTGCGGCAAAGTAGCACAGGTTGCTTACTCCTGTAAGATTGGTATTGATGGTATTGTTCCATGCCTGCTGCCATTGTTCGTATGAAATTTCACTAATTCGATGCTCGATAAATACGCCCGCATTATTAACGAGCACATCAAGCCGATCGTACTGCTTCATCGCTTCGGCGAACATTGTTCCTACCGCTTGCGGTTGTGTAATATCAAGTTGAAAGATGTTGTGTTTGCCGGTTGCATTGAGTGATTTAATAGTCTGGTCGGCTTCTGTAAGATTATTTTTATAGGTGATGATGACGTTTGCATGGAGCTCTGAAAACAATTTGGCGCACGCTCTGCCGATGCCTCTCGAACCTCCTGTAATCAAAACATTTTTGTTAGTAAAATCTAATTTCATATTACAAGCTTGTATTAAAGTAAGGCTTTGTTTTAAAAAAGGTTTTAAATATGTAAACTGCAGGCTTTTA
>JBGTIL010000602.1:0-20163 GCA_041745695.1 Chitinophagaceae bacterium
GCAGTGCATGAAGCCCGGCAATGATGTATAAAAACTGTCCGGCGCTTGCGCCCCTCAGGCGGACACCATGGTCCCACATCCAGTTAAATCCGATCCACTGAAAAATCACAAATAATGTTCCGAGCAACAGTGTTGCTCCTACCAGCATGCGGTATTGCCGCATTTCTCTTTGCTTGAAAGCACGCAGGGCAAGCTGAATGGTTAAGCTGCTGGCCAGAATAGCAAACGTGGAGTACCAGAAGTACACCGGTGTTTCTACTTCTTCCCAGCCGGCCAGGTTGCGTTTCACCAGGTAAGCACTGGTTAACCCGGCAAACATCATGAGTATGCTTGCGATAGCCACGTAAAGTGTAAACTTATGTGGATGTATTTTTTGTCGTTGTTTTGTTGATACCGTTACCATAATCCTCCTTTCCGCTTCAGCGGTATTTGTGTTTAAGAAACTTTTCTTTCTAACCAGGCGTCCATCCCGTAGATGGATTCATTTACTAGATCTTGTCGCTCAACAGCGCGAGGAACACAACCGGAAGGTGGATGTAACTGCTGAACATCACCCGCCTGGCTGCCTTGACATTGCCCTCCTGGTATAGCCTGATGCACTGGATCAGTAAAAAAATATTGGCAAGCGTTACAATCACAAGGCTTACCATACCACTAAGACCAATAACGTACGGCAGGATGCCGAATGGAATTAGAGCCAGGCTGTACAAGATGGTTTGAAAAGCAGTAAACTTTGTTGGTCCGGTGCTGCTTGGCAGTAATTTAAATCCTGCAGCGCTGTAGTCGGCATGCGCCACCCAGGCAATGGCCCAGAAATGCGGAAATTGCCAGAGAAACTGTATGGCAAATAAGACCCAGCCTCCTGTCGACAAGGCATCTGCACCGGCGGTCCAGCCTATCAGGCAAGGCAACGCGCCCGGTATAGCCCCCATCAAAACAGCTATCGCACTTACCTTTTTTAGCGGTGTGTAAATGAATGCGTAGAGAAACAGGCTGAAGAAAGCAAGCGATGCACTTAAAACATTAAAGTAAAAGCCCAGGATACCCACGCCCGCCACGCCACAAACAATCGCGAAAGCCCATCCTTCGGCTACCGACATTCTTCCGGACGCGATGGGCCGTGAAGCCGTTCGTTTCATCAAAGCATCGGTATCCTTTTCTACTACCTGGTTAATGGCATTGGCACTACCCGTAACCAACATACCTCCTGCAAAAAGTAGGAGACTCATCAGCCAGGGGCTGCTATAATTTTCCTCAATACCAGGCACCAGCAGAAAACTAACGACACTGGAAAAAACCACCATTATACTAAGAGATGGTTTTACCAGCTGCAGGTAATCTTTCAACCTGTTGCTTTCCATTTCTTTGTTTGCTACCTGAGCTGCATCCATCTTGTATTGTTTAGCCGCTGTTTGCAAACCTTCTATTTCAAATAACTGTATGCTTCTTTTTTTATTTATAAAACTAGTCTTAGCTGCTCTCCGGCACCCTGTCAATTAATGCTTCGATTCCGAAGGATTTACAGGTTCTGTCTGAGGTATATGATCTCTTCCGTCTTTGGAATAGTCATATGCCCAGCGGTGTACTTCCGGAATTTCTCCAGGCCAGTTTCCGTGTCCCGGATTGATTGGCGTTGTCCATTCGAGCGTGGTAGAACCCCAGGGATTTGGTGTACGCACTTTTCTTCCTTTGAAAATAGAGTAGAAGAAGTTGAACACAAACATCAACTGGGCAGCAAACACGATGATCGATACAATGGTGATCATTTTGTTCAGATCCTCAAATTGGTTGAAGGAGCTCCACAACTTAAAATCAAGGTAACGGCGTGGCACACCCGCAAAGCCCTGGTAGTGCATGGGCCAGAATATCAGGTAGGCACCAACGATAGTTACCCAGAAGTGTATGTAACCAAGCGTATTGTTCAGGTAGCGTCCAAACATTTTAGGGAACCAATGATATACACCGGCAAACATCCCAAAGAATGCCGACACACCCATTACAATATGGAAGTGGGCAACTACGAAGTAAGTATCGTGCAGATGAATATCAATAGTGGAGTTACCGAGGAAGATACCTGTAAGTCCACCTGAAATAAACATGCTCACAAACCCGATCGCGAACATCATTGCCGGGGTGAACCTCAGGTTACCACGCCAGAGCGTAGTGATCCAGTTAAATACCTTGATGGCGGACGGAATGGCAATCAGCAAGGTCAGCAACACGAAGAAGGCACCGAGAAACGGGTTCAGTCCGGTTACAAACATATGGTGAGCCCAAACCAGGAAGGCAAGAATCGTAATAGCAAACAGAGATCCTACCATCGCCATATAGCCGAAGATGGGTTTTCTGGCATTCACACTCATCACTTCCGATACCAAACCCATTGCAGGCAGGATAATGATGTACACTTCGGGGTGACCCAGGAACCAGAATAAGTGCTGGTAAAGAATTGCGCTACCACCTTCGTTTGGTAAAATTTGTCCGTTTACAACTATATCGCTGAGGTAGAAACTGGTACCAAGGTTACGGTCGAACATGAGCAGGATAAAACCTGACAGAAGCACGGGAAAAGAAAGTACACCCAGGATGGCAGTGAAGAAGATAGCCCACATGGTTAAAGGCATACGCGTCATGCTCATGCCCTTTGTGCGCATGTTAAGGATAGTAGCTATATAGTTGAGTCCGCCCAAAAGAGACGACACTACAAACAGCGCCATCGCCACGATCCAGAGGTCCATACCTACTTTGGAACCGTCTGAGGCCTGACCTAAAGCACTGAGTGGTGGATAGGAAGTCCATCCCCCGCTTGCGGGCCCGGTTTGAACAAACAAAGAGGAGAACATTACAACACTGGCCATAAAGAAGAACCAGTAAGACAGCATGTTCATAAAAGGCGAAGCCATGTCGCGGGCTCCGATCTGAAGTGGTATGAGCAGGTTCGCAAACGTACCGCTCAATCCACCTGTAAGTACAAAGAATACAAGCACAGTACCATGCATGGTTACAAGTGCATAATAAAATTCTGGTTGAAGCTGTCCGCCTTTAGCCCAGTGCCCAAAAAAAGTTTCCAGGATAGGAAATGCAGTATCGGGATAGCCTAACTGCAAGCGGAACAGAACGGAAAATAAACCTCCGACAATCGCCCAGATAATTCCAGTGATCAGGAATTGTTTGGCGATGGTTTTATGATCCTGGCTAAAAATGTATTTGGTAATGAAGGTTTCCTTGTGGTGGTGCACACCATCGCCGTTGCTATGTCCGTTGCCGGCGCCTTCCGAATGCGACCCACTGTGTGTTACCTGTACCCCTGGTTGAATATTGGTATTTAGTTGCTGATCCATAGTTTGTGTTTTGTGAAACCGAAGTTTCTACTTCATTGAAATGGTTTTTACCTCAGATCCTGTGGTGGTAACAGCTGAATCTGCCGCTGCCCCTGCTGGTGCCACCGCCGGCGCTCCTGACTTCTTGGCTTCCATCACTGACACATACGTCGGTGTTAAGCTTGCCAGCCATGCATTATACTCTGCCTGCGATTCTACTACGATCGTTCCGCGCATACTAAAGTGTCCTTTACCGCAGATCTGGTCGCAGGAGATTTCATAGTTAAATTCCGGACCGTATTTTTCCCTCATCTGCCTTGTAGTGAACTTCGGTGTAAACCACATAGTAGTGGGTATGCCCGGCACTGCGTCCATTTTCATCCGGAAGTGTACCAACCCCACGTCATGTATGACATCCTTTGCATTAATGATCAACTTAACTGGCTTTCCAACTACCAGGTGCATTTCATTGGGCGTGTATAAGTCGTCGTGGTTAGCCGGGTCGGTCCAGATTTGGCCAAGCGGATTTCCTTCAGCTTCATTAACCTCCTTAAAATATTTTTTTCCAAAAGTGGCGTCTTTACCCGGATACCGAAACTCCCAGTTGAATTGCTTGCCCGTTACCTCCACTACCATGGACTCCTTCGGTGCTTCTCCTGTGATCTGGAACCAATAGTACAAACCCAGCCCTACCAATACAGTGAGGGTGATGGCTGGTATCACTGTCCAAATAACTTCAAGTCTGTTGTTGTGCGGGTAGAAGTAAGCTTTCTGATTTTCCCTTTCCTGGTATTTAAATGCAAACCAAAACAAAGCGATTTGTGTAAGCAGGAACACGATACCTGTGATAATAATGGTCCACAGCAACATATTGTCGATCCTTTCTCCATGTTCAGAGGCCGCCTCTCCCAATATCTTCCCCTCCAGGCGCTGATGGCAATACCACACGCCAAAAAGACCTGCTACCAGAAAAGCAAGTAAGAGGAAGGCGTTAATGCGGTTGTTTTCTTTACGTGTTCTTTCTTCTCCCCGTAAAATAGATACATATTCACTCGCCTTTGCTATCTGAAACACAATCACAAACCCTAAGAGCAGCGCTATGATAATCCAGGTTGTTGACATATCTTAAAATAATTTCTATTTGTTTTTAATACACAGATCAGTTTATCTTTTGCTCCGCCGCATTGTTCGACGCTCCTTATTTAAAACAACTGATCACCTTACTTGGTTTGGTTTTCCAGACCCTTATCTTCTAATTAACTTTTTAACGTGTGCTCTATTCATTTACGTATGATGAATGATACTTTCTTTCAAAAACGGGTGATTGACTGGAACCAAGGATGCTTTTGTTAGAGCTTTCGCCGTCACAAACATGATCAATCCAACAAAGCCCAGTCCTATCCCGAAATCAGCCAGCATAAACGGAACATGGTCTCTTGAAATACTTGGGAACACCATCTGGTAAAAATCCAGCCAGTGACCGAATATGATTACTACAGACATAATCGTGATTGTTCCGTAATTTCTCTTCGAACCTCTCCGCATGAGAATCAGTAAGGGTGCCAGGAAATTGATCACGAGGTTGAACAAGAAAATACCGCGGTACACGCCCTGCATTCTTGGCTCATAGTACGTCGTCTCTTCCGGGATGTTGGCATACCAGATGAGCATGAACTGGGAGTACCAGAGGTAGGTCCAGAAAATGGAGAACGCAAACTGAAATTTTCCAAGGTCATGAATATGTTCTGTAGTAGTGTACTGCAGGTAGCCGTTGTTCTTTAAAAACACAACGAACAAAGTAATGAGTGCCATACCGGCTACAAAAGAAGAAGCAAACGTGTACCAGCTGAACATGGTTGAATACCAGTGGGCATCCAGGCTCATTAGCCAGAACCAGGGAATAGAAGACATCACTGTTAATCCAAACAGGGCCAGAAATACGGCTGCCCAGACGGTGTTGTCCCAAATGTATTTTTTGGCTTCTCCAAGAGATAGTGGTTGGTTATCGATGCTACGCGAGCGCTGGCGAACCTTCCATCCAAGGAAAGACCATCCGGCAATAGTAATGAACGACCACACAGCGTAAAAGCCTTTGCTTAAAAATCCTTTTTTCGCGTTCAGTACTGCGTCTGTTTTTACGTGTTCGGCGTCTGTCCAGTGGTATATCACATGATCACCTCCAAATACAAGTGCCATAAGAATTAAAAAAGTGATCACGCCAATAACGGGTACACAAGCGGAAATAGCTTCTGAAACGCGGCTGAAGCTGATCTGGAATCCGCCCCAGGCAAGTGTCGTGGCGCAGATAAAGAACATCGCAGCATTAACGACCAGCAGGAAGTACACACTGTTCTGGAGCAGGGAAGCCCAGAAGCGTGCTCTTTCATGAGCTGCCTCATCGCTGGTGCCCGAAGTAGCTCCATGCGTGAAGTACAGGATAATGATGGATAAGATTCCAACACCCATTAATCCCAGGGCTATGGTGTTGTATCTTTTGGGTATTCCGAAATGTTCCTTGGTTACCATGTGAAGTTTCTTTACGCGTAATTATTTTTTTGCCGTTGCAGTACTGTCCTTGCCTGCTGTAGTTGGTGAAGCCGTATTAGTAGAGTCGGAACCTGTAGCCGGACCCTGTTTGCTCCTGATATATTCGATGATCCACCAGCGCTGCTCCGGAAATACCTGTGAAGCATAACTTCCCATCTGTCCCTTGCCATAGGTAATTACATGATACATCTGTGCGTCTGAAAGCTTTTTGGCGTAATCGCCGTTAAGTACCTGCGGTTTGGCTGGGTAGGGTCCGTCGCCGTCTTTCCAAAGTGGACCATTACCATCGAGTTTTGTACCGTGGCAGATGGCGCAATTCACCTGGTACAAACGCTCCGCTTCCTTTTTTTGTGCAGGCGTAAAGCTCATTGCCTGCATTGGGCTGCGATAAGAGATCGACAGCTGGTAACCACTGTCACCAGAAGCAATAGGAAAGGTGTTGGCATCTCCACGGGCCATCGTACCTGCTACTGGGTTTCCATTATAATAAGCCCGGCGGCTCTTCAAATCATGTTCTTCGGGGCGGCTGTTGTAGCCATAGGTTTCATAAGCCCGGCTATACGCCATATCAGGCATGTACGTTCTTCCGGGATCGTCGCCTTCTGCCCCGCCGCAGCTAACTACGGCTGCAGTGAGTCCAATAAATCCTGCTATGACCAATATTTTCTTCATTCTATTGAATTTAAGCTACGACCTCGGGGCGCGCTTCGTATAAACTTTGCTGTTTGTCGTACCTGCCCAGCCACCAGCCGGTTTCTTTTTGCTGCACGGTTACTTCCTGTGCACCTACGCTTTGCAGAAAAACGATTACTTCCTGTTCGTTGGTCTTCTCATTACACTCTATTGCCATGGTAAAAGTGTCGTCTGTAGAGCGAAGGTTGAAATGATCCTTTTTTACAAAAGGTGCCAGTTGACACAGGTAGCAAAAAGTGAGCACCATCCCTACAGCTGCAAACAATACGGTGAGCTCGAATATGATCGGAATCCAGGCTGGCAGTGAAAAGAATGGTTTACCACCGATATTCAGGGGCCAGTCGGTTGTGAATGCCCAGGTAATAAATGAAAAGGCGGTAGTTGTACCTGCGATACCGTAAATGAAACCTGCCGTATGCAAACTGGTATCTCTCAGTCCCATGGCTGTATCGAGCCCGTGTATAGCAAATGGCGTATACACATCGTGTATCTTATAACCGCGTCTGCGCACCTCTTTTACTGCAGGAAACAGGACCTGCTCATCATAAAAATTGCCGACTACAAATTTCTTCACCGCCATAGAATAAAATTTCTGATTCTTAAATCTAATGCTGTCTCCTCATGCTGCAGTTAGTGCATTTGTGCATGAGCAAAATCTTCAACCGGTTGCTTCTCCACTACATCCATCTTCTCTTTATAAGTCGCGCCATTCTTTTTCAGGATATGCTTGATTTCTGCCAGTGCAATAACCGGGAAGAATTTTGCAAACAGGAAATAACAGGTAAAGAAAAGTCCGAATGTACCCAGGTAGAAACCCACCTCCCAGATTGTTGGGGAGTAATAAGTGCTCCATGATGAGGGCAGGTAATCGCGGTAAAGGGAGGTAACGATGATCACAAATCTTTCAAACCACATTCCCACATTTACCAGGATAGACATAAAGAACGTAAGAAGTATGCTCCGGCGCGCTTTGCGGAACCAGAATATCTGTGGCGAAAGCACGTTGCAACCCATCATGATCCAGTAACTCCAGCCATAAGGACTTGCAAGATTCAGGCGATTTTCAAAGAAAGCAAACTGCTCGTATTTCACTACGGAGTACCATGCCATGAAAAGTTCAGTGAGGTATGCGATACCGACAATAGATCCGGTTAGAATAATTACTTTATTCATCACCTCGATGTGCTCGATGGTGATATATTCTTCGAGGCTTAACACCTTACGGGTAATCAGGAGAAGTGTTTGCACCATGGCAAAACCGGAGAAGATCGCACCCGCCACAAAATACGGAGGGAAGATGGTAGTGTGCCAGCCCGGAATAACGGAAGTGGCAAAGTCGAAAGATACAATCGTGTGTACAGAAAGTACGAGCGGTGTAGACAAGCCGGCAAGTACCAGTGATAGACTTTCATGGCGCTGCCAGTGCTTGGTGGAACCTGTCCAGCCGAAGGCCGCCATGCCATAGAACATCTTTCTCCATTTCAGTCTGGCCCTGTCGCGGAGGGTGGCGAGATCGGGAAGTAAGCCTGAATACCAGAATAAAAGTGATACCGTAAAATAAGTAGAGATGGCAAATACGTCCCAGAGAAGTGGCGAGTTGAAGTTTACCCATAGCGGACCTCTTGAGTTAGGGTAAGGCAGTACAAAGAAAGCCATCCACACCCGGCCCATGTGCCAGATCGGAAACTGACCCGCGCACATTACCGCAAAAATGGTCATGGCTTCTGCTGCACGGTTTACACCTGTTCTCCAGCCCTGGCGAAACAACAGGAGGATTGCAGAAATCAGCGTTCCTGCGTGACCAATACCTACCCACCAAACAAAGTTGGTGATGTCCCATCCCCAGCCGATCGTTTTATTCAGGTTCCACTGTCCGGTACCATACATTACCTCGCGGTAAACAGAATAGACCCCAAACATGAGCAGCAGCACAGAAATAATGAAGCCTACCCACCACAGCTTGCTGGGACTTGCCTCAACGGGACGGCAAATATCTTCAGTTACCTGGTGGTAATCTTTAGCTCCTTCTACCAGTGGTGGTCTTACCTGCGATTCGTATCTGAGTACTGCCATATAAGCGTTCGAGTTACTGAGTTCAAAATTTCCGATGCTATCGATATTGGTACTGGGCGATGCTTTAATTAATGTGCTGCTGGCTTTTCAGGAGCCGGCTGAGATCCTGGTATTGCTTCTTCCTGACCCTGTGCAGCATGTCCTGCCTCCCCATGACCTTCCTTCACAATCAGCTCGTCTGTATTGCGCACTTTAGCCAGGTAGCTCACGTTGGGCAGCGTGTGTATTTGCTCAATCACGTAATACATACGCTGGGTATGCTGGGTACGCATTTCAGTAATATGGCTGCTGTTATCGTTCACATTTCCGAAAGTGATTGCATTGGTCGGACAAGACTGTGCACAGGCGGTATTTACATCTCCATCCTGAAAGGCACGGTTCTGTAATTTCGCCTTTAGCTTTCCTTCCTGTATACGCTGCACACAGAATGTACATTTTTCCATTACACCACGGCTCCGGGTAGTAACATCCGGGTTCAGCACCATGCGCGTAAGGTCGTCGTTCATTTGAGCTACCACCGGGTCGAGCACACCTACTCCGCTTTCGGGTCCACCTTTACCAAATGTGGTAGCACCGGTATAATCTGCCCAGTTAAAACGGCGTACTTTATAAGGACAGTTGTTGGCGCAATAGCGTGTACCAATGCAACGGTTGTAGGTCATCATGTTGTAGCCTTCACTGCTATGCGGGGTTGCGGCAACCGGGCACACATTCTCGCAGGGCGCATTGTCGCAGTGCTGGCAAAGCATCGGTTGGAAAACCACAGCCTTCAGATCGTCCGGCGCAGCTTCATCGCTTACAAAATAGCGGTCAATACGTAACCAGTGCATGTCGTGGTAACGGAGTACTTCACTCTTACCTACTACCGGCACATTATTCTCAGCGTGGCAGGCTACAACGCAGGCGCCACAGCCGATACAGGAATTCATGTCTATGGACATACCCCATTTAAGTCCGGGCTGTACATGATCGCCATACAGCGTTGCCTCTTTGCGGTAGTCGCCGGTTTTTGGTGCATAGTCTTTATGTAATTCCTCGCGCCACTCTTTGATTTCGTTCGGGTACTTTTTAAAAGTAGCCATGGTGGTTTCGCGTACTACTTCATAACGGTTCTCGTATGAGTTGTGGATCTGCGTTTGAGCTACCTTATGAGAACCAATTGTTTTGTCAGAGATTGTAGCCTCATTGTAATAGTCTACGGTGGTACCGTTAAAACGGGCAAAGTCGTAAACGTTCTCGCCCACTCCGGCAGAAGCTTTACCAAAAGCTTCGTTGCGACCATAGCCTACAGCGACAGCGATAGTATCGGCCTGCATGCCCGGTACAACGAGGATGGGTAAAGAAATTTTTCTATTATTTACGGTTATCTCTATAACCGGTTTGTCCATTTGGTATTCGTAATCTTTGTCTTTGTAGTCTATCCCCAATTCCCTGGCTTTCGCTGCGGATATCATGGCATAGTTGTCCCAGGTAGCTTTAGTTACAGGGTCTGGAAGTTCGAGTAACCAGGGGTTGCCGGATTGTTTTCCGCTCCCCATGGATACGTTCTGGTACAGGACTATTTCCGTCTTTCCTCCCTTACGTGCAGCGGAAAGCATTGTAACAGCTGCACCCAGGGAGCCACCGTTGAAAGAACCGCCTGAAAATGAAGGAGGGGTAGCTAGTGCCACCCTGTTTGTTGTATCTAATGCGGATAAGGTGTCTGTAATAGCACGTCCCAGAGTGGAAGCAGTAGCTGCTCCCTGTGCTACGATACCATCCTGCAATGCTTTCTCAAAGCCCTGCTGTCCTCCCAGCCGGTTAGTCCAGTACTGGCGGAACCAGGCATCATAAGTTGTATTGTTGCCACTCCATTTAAGCAGTGATTCGCCAAAAGCCCTTGTTTTAAACAGTGGGTTGATGGTAGGCTGCATGAAAGAAATGTTCCCAGGTACCGGTTCAGCATCTCCCCAACTTTCGAGGTAATGGTGAGAAGGAATTGCATACTGGCAGAGCTCTGTTGTTTCATCCATTTTTGGATTGAAAGAAACCGACAGCTTTACTTTCTTTAAGCCGCTGATGAAGCCGCCCCGGTTCAGGTAGTCGTAAGCGGGGTTGGCGTCGTAGATAAGCAGAGCACCCACCTGGCCAGCATTCATCTGGTTAACCAGTGCCACCATTTCTGCATCCAAACCTTGCTTTGTAGTAAGTGGCGCTCCCCAGTTGATAGTGCTACCATAAGCGCCGATAGCGCTGTTGATGGCATTAACTACGGTTTGAACCGCAGGATCGTTACTGCCGCAAACCACTAAACCTGCACCACCCGCACTTTTCAGGTCGGTAGCGATTTTTTGCAGTCCGGCTTTTAGTTTTGCATCGGTGATGTTTACCGAAGGAACGCTGCCACCTACTGCCGCCAGCAGGGCCAATGCAACGGTGCCGGTTTCGGAAGCTCTGTGTACAAAGCGCTCATCAGCATTGCTTCCAGTCATGCTTAGGTAGGGCTCCAGCTGGTAGTGCTTACTCATTACCGGGTTGGCTTCGTTGATCTTGCGACCCACAGCGTATTGCCGGCTATATTCTACCGGGCTAAGCCAGGTGCCTAAAAAGTCAGCGCCAATGCTGACGATGACAGAAGCCCGATCGAATCGATAAGAAGGAATAGCTCTTTGACCAAAGCCGGCCTGGTTGGCAAGCAGCATACCGCTAAAAGACGCGGCGTCGTATTGCACATGCCTGCTTCCCGGATACCTGCCCAGGAAGTCGGCGATCAATTGTTTAGTAGAAGGCGATACAATAGTACCGGTAAGCAACACAGCCGGCAGGCCGCCCAGGTTCGCCATGGCGTTGCCGATCATCGTATCCAGTTGCTCAAATGTGGGTACTTCCTCAAACTTGTTCCCTGTTCTGTGTTTGGGGTGGGTGGTGCGGTACATATCGTACAGGTCAAGCACAGAAGCCTGTACCCGGGGAGAAGTGCCGCCACCAGTAAGGGTAGAAAGGGTATTGCCTTCGAGTTTGATAGGTCTGCCATCACGCACTTTGGCAATAACGGGTACCACTTCACCATCCTGAACGAAAGTAGTAGCGTAGTATTTAGGAATGCCCGGAATTACATTTTCAGGCCGGTTAGCTAAGGGGATTGCTTTGCGCACAGGCACTTCGCAGGAAGCTGCAATAGTAGCGGCTGCGGTGCTGAAGCCCAGGTATTTCAGAAAGTCGCGACGAGGAGCTTTAGCATCAAGCCAGCCTTTGCCTTCGCTGTCTTCAAAAGGCATATCCAGGTCTTCCTTGAATTCGTCTTTCTGTAGTTTTTGGAAGCCTTCGGTATCATTCAACTCCGCGAAACTTTGCCAATACTTTTTATTGCTCATTATTCTATTTGATAATTCGATAATATGGCTGCCTTGTCCTTAAAAAGGTCCTCTCTTTCGTAACTGTGGGCGGATTAATAGTGGCACTTCTGACATTCCAGTCCGCCAATATCTTTCACGGTCACACTGTCCATCTTACCGTTGTTGATGTCGTTGTGAAACTTTTCGTAGATGCTGTAGAATTTATTTCCGGAACTGTCGGCACCATTGTAAAAATTGACCTTGCTTTCGCGGTGACAGTTGATACACCAACCCATGCTGAGCTCTGCTTTTTGTTCTACCACGTCCATTTCCTGGATATTACCATGACAGGTTTGACAGGCCACCTTGCCAGCGTTTACGTGCTGGGCGTGGTTAAAGTACACATGGTCGGGGAGGTTGTGGATCTTGATCCATTCGATCGGCTGAGCCATAGAAGCATCCCAGGGTTTGCCGGGAGTATAGCCTGCAAACTTGAATAGCTTTTGAATTTCAGCGGTCCCGTTGATCTCCTTGCCTGCCTCATCATACAGCTTTGGACCCTTCTCGTAAGCCTGAATAGCCTGGTGGCAATTCATACAAATGTTCACTGATGGAATGGCGGCATGTTTGCTTTCCCAGGCACTGCCGTGGCAGTAGAGGCAGTTGATCTGGTTGATGCCTGCGTGCACTTTGTGAGAGTAATAAATGGGTTGGGTGGGTTGATAACCCTGCTGACGCCCGAGGTTGATAGCCCCTTTGCTGACGAAATAGCCACCGACGGTAAAAAACAGCAATGCCAGAACAGCGATGTAGGCTTTATTGCGCCAGAAAGGAACCTGATCAGGGCGAAGGATGCCTTCTTTGTCGTCTGATAGTTTTTTAAGGTTGTTGTTTACCTGCATCAGGATCAGGGCAACAATGGCGAGGATCAGTGAAATGACACCGAAGATGACGGCATTCCGATTAGTGATATCGTTCTCTGCCTCTGGAGGGTTATTAGGATCTCCGTCTGGACGCTGCTGACCTCCGCCACCTGGAGGCGGCGCAGAGGATATATAGCTTACGATGGCATCGATATCTCCGGTGCTCAGGTTGGGAAATGCCGGCATAATTACACCGTACTCCGCTTTCAAGGCAGCCGCATAGGCGTCTTTCTGCATGAATGCAGCCGGATTTTTAATCCAGGCGTATACCGCGGTCATATCACCCCAGGGGCCTCTTTCTGTGAAACCCCTTAGCGCCGGACCGGTTAATTTTTTATCAAGAGCGTGGCAGGTTTGGCAATTCTGCTGAAACAATTGCTTGCCGTCGGCAGGCGGCGCCTGAGCATATAATGTAGAGAAAATGAAAACAAGAGTTCCGAGCAATACCCCTTTCTTCGAGAGCGGCTTTATAAAAATCATAGATGCCTGGGTTCTAAAATGTGGAAAATTCCTGAATCGGTTGCAAAAATATGACAGGAAACTAACAATCGGGCATGCAGCTTAACTTTTTTTTAAACTGCTATGGTATTGACTTTCAGCTCTTTTGCGCAAACTTTTTACTATGTTAAAAATCGATTGTCACTAATTCGTCAGTACAAAAATAAGGGCTTTTAAATGTGAAGAACCTTGGTTTCTGCAGCACCGGTTTTCCTGCCCCTTAACCATTAATTTCGCCGAAGTGGGGCTGCATGATTTAGTAATACAGCTTGGGTAAACCGAGAAGGGCTCTTTGCTGTTGGCTGCCTCTGCTGGAAAAATCAGGAAGCCCCGTAAGCAGCTTCTTTTCTGTGTGCTCTTCACTTTCGATTACGCATGACAGGGGAAGGGTATCGTGCTGGTTATCTGTGCACAAGCAGACAGCGGCAGTAAATTAATCGGGCAACCTGGCATGCGGAACAGGCAACCACCGTCTGAGAGAAATGAGCCGTTCCCGTGAAAATTACCGGCAGCGATGCTCCGCGATCACCCTTAGAAAACACAACAATCTACCAGCATGAACATCGCCATCTTTGCCTCGGGAACTGGCACCAACGCACAGGAAATCATCAACAGGTTTAAAAACCATCCGCACCTTACCGTGTCCCTGATCGTCTGTAATAAGAAAGGCGCAGGCGTAACCAACATCGCCGCAACTGAAAACATCCCAGTGCTGTCGATCGAAAAGGAAGTTTTTTTCAACTCCGACCAGTACCTCCTTGAATTAAAGGCAAAAAATATTGAATGCATTGTGCTGGCAGGCTTTCTCTGGAAACTGCCCGGATACCTGGTCGCGGCTTACCCCGGGCGCATCCTGAACATCCACCCAGCCCTCCTGCCCCGGCATGGCGGCAAAGGCATGTGGGGCAATCATGTGCACAAGGCAGTGCTCGAAGCCGGAGACAAAGAATCAGGTATCACCATTCATTATGTGGATGAGCATTACGATAATGGCGCTATCATTTTCCAGGCCCGCTGCCCTGTCCTGCCGGGCGACACACCCGAGGTGCTCGCCGAACGGATTCACCACCTGGAACACGAACATTTTCCCCGGGTGATAGAGGAAACATTGTGCACTTCTTAAGAAAAATGCTGTTCAAGTAGTAGTATTTTGCCTTCCTTATGATCAGAGGAATAGCACTGGCACTGATTGGTTTTTTTTCTTTCGGTGCGGCTGATGCACAACAAATTATTATTAATGGCACAGAGGGAAACCGGCCCCTTGTTTGGTCCGATTTCAGGGGTAAACCAGATCCAGCCTCTGTATATTATGCGCTCACCGGCTTCAATGTAGGCTACAACATGCCCCAGATGAAAGTAACCCGGGACAGTGTGCCGCTGGATGGTTTCGTAGTCAGGCTTGAGCTCGATGCAAAAAAATCCTGGGTGAAGAAAGGCAGGGAAACACCCGCCCTGTTGAAGCACGAACAGGGGCACTTCGATATTGGTCGCCTTGCTCAAATGGAGCTGGTGGCTATACTAAAGAAAACAAAAGTTTTGCCCTCCCAGTTATCTGCTACTGTAGGCAAAATTTTTAATACGACACTTGCCAAATACAATCGCATGGGTCTTCAATACGATGCCGAAACAAACCATAGCATAAAGCAGGCTGAGCAGGATAGATGGGACCTGTTTTTGCAAAATGAACTGGTAAGATTGGCAACCCCAAAATAAGCTTCTCGCCACTGACCCGCCTGGGCAGGCCGGAGTTGTCCAGAATTGATTTGTATAGATTCCCACAACCCCCCGACCTTTTACCATTGCATTTGCAATTTGTTTTGTTATTTGCCTCCTGTTGAAACTGACGCTCCATAAATGCCTGCTTCTATTTTTACTGGCAGCTTCATTTCATACCAGCGCTCAATACCAGGTGCAGGGATCTGTATACGACAGCTCCCGAACCTATCCGCTCGAAGCCGTGAGTGTGCTAAGCACCAGTGGGCGCGGTACCATTACCGATGCCAACGGTTTCTACAGCATAGAAGTGGGTGCTGCCGACTCCATCTATTTTTCTTACCTCGGCAAACCCACAGTAAAGTTTGCAGTAAAGAAGATAATTAACCCTACACAGTTTGATCTCGCTTTAAGGGTACCTGTAGGTATATTAAAAGAAGTAAAAGTGCGGCCCAGGAACTACAAACTCGACTCTATTCAAAATCGCAGGGATTACGATAAGATCTTTGAATTTCGCCGGCCCAATGTTGCCGATATGACTTCCATTGGTGCTATGGGTGCGGGCATCGACATCAACGAACTGATCAGGCTCTTCCAGTTCAGGAAAAATAAATCAACCCTGCGGTTCCAGGAACGCCTGCTCGAACAGGAGCGTGAAAAAGCTATTGATCACCGATTTAATAAAGGGCTTGTAGCGCGACTCACCGGACTCACAGGCAGCGAACAGGAACGCTTCATGCTGCGGTTCCGGCCAGATTATGAATTTACCATCTATGCCACCGATTATGATTTTGGTGCCTATATAAAAGGCGCGTTCGAAAAATTTAAAACAGCTCCGCCTTTATAACACAGTTGTACCTTAGGGCATGACCATAAAGCTTTGTTGCTTCTTCCTGCTTTTTTCCGCCGCCTATTCTTCGGCTGCTCAATCTTATCAAAAGCTCCACCAAAAAGCACTGGTAGTGGATACCCACAACGACGTACTCATTTCTATCCTGGAAGGTAAGGACATAGCGACTGACCTTTCTGGTCAAACCCACTCCGATCTGCAACGCTTCAAAAAGGGAGGAGTCGACATACAGATCTTTTCTGTATGGAGCGATGAACGTTATGGTACAGGTAAAGGATTTTTGTATGCCAACAGGCAGATAGATTCACTGTATGCCATCACCGCCCGGCATCCGGAAAAGATGATGATCGTACGATCTCCTGCCGATCTGCGGCAAGCGGTGCGCAAAAAAAAGTTGGGTGTGATGATGGGCCTGGAAGGCGGCCACATGATCGAGGATAACCTTTCTTACCTCGATACCCTGTACCAGAGGGGTGTGCGTTATATGACCCTCACCTGGAACAATTCTACTTCCTGGGCTTCATCGGCAAAGGATGAAAGCGCTGGCTCGCTGCCAGCAGGTACTGCCGGATTGAACAACCTGGGAAAAGATATAGTAAGGCGTATGAATGCCCTGGGTATGCTGGTAGACCTCAGCCACGTAGGGGAAAAAACATTCTGGGATGCGATCAACCTTAGTTCTAAACCGGTCATTGTTTCCCACAGCTGTGTATATGCCCTTTGCCCGGTTCCACGCAATTTAAAAGACGAACAAATAAAAGCCATCGGTAAGAACGGTGGCGTTATCCATCTCAACTTTTATTCAGGATTTTTAGACCCTGGCTATAACCAAAAAAAGGCGGTGTTCATGAGCCTGCACGCGAAAGAAATAGATTCGCTAAAGACTGCCGGGCTTCCCGATTTTGAAACAGATGTTTACCTGGCTAAGAAATACAACAGTGAAGTACAGGATCTAAGGGCGCCCCTGTCGCTGCTGCTCAATCACCTTGATCACATTGTCCGGCTCATTGGTGTTAACGGCGTGGGTATCGGCTCCGATTTCGATGGTATAGAATCGCCGCCACTGGGACTTGATGATGTTAGCTACCTGCCTAACCTTACCAAAGGGCTTAAAGAGCGCGGTTATTCAAACAAAGACATTAAGAAGATACTGGGAGAAAATTTCCTGCGCATTTTTAAGCAGGCACAGGCAGGCAAGAGCTGAAAGCTGCCTCTGTGATCGGAATCATACTTGCTTTCTTCTGTAGCCTGCAAGCTTATGTCCAGTACAAGATCACTGCCTGGGGCAGCCGCCTGCTGATCTCTGTATAGAAAAACGTTTTTAATTCCTTCATCAGGTCTTTCTGGTATACATACTTTGTACCGCCGAATTTGTTTAGTTTCTTGGTTCGGTTCTCTTCGCCCATGTCGAGGGAGGTATTCGGATACCATTCCTGGAGCAGGTTGCGTGAGCCCTCTGTGAAACGGTGGGTGATCAGTTCGAAAGTAAGATCGGGCGCAGCAGCAAGGGCAACCTCAAGGCTGTCCAACAAAGCACTGTAATGCAGCCTCCAGTTGTCAACAGCTATAATCGGTGCCAGCACCACGCCCACCGGAAATCCGCCCCCACCTTCACTTTTCGGCAAAGCCAGCTTCTTTAATGCGGCTATTCTTTGCTGCACCGGGGGTACACCTCCTTCGAGGTATTTTGAAACCTCCGGTGCGTTGATTGATATGCGGCTTCTCGTATTGTTGTTGTGCGGTAGCGAGAGGAGTGCTTCCACCGCAGTGAATTTGGTTACAAACCGCAGTTGTGCATTTTGTAGTTCACCGAAGAAAGAAATTGTTTTCTGGAGCCCACCGGTCAGGTGTTCAATACCCAGCGGATCGGTATAGCAGGACGCTTCAAAAGTGGTCAGTGCATTTGGCTGCAGGTAATTTTTCAGGTTGTTGAGAATCTGCGGCAGGTTGGCATTTACCCTGATCACAGGAGGCCCGGAAAGGGAGCCGGCTAAATAACAATAGTGGCAATGAGCAGGGCAACCCTGCGCGAGGTGGAACTGCCAGTCGGCCGATGGCGGTATGGGTTGCAGGTTCAATGCCGACAGCGGTGCCTTTACGATTGCCAGTGTGCTTTTTGCAAGTTTATAGGTTTCCCGCTCTGTTGCTCCCCGCAGCCCCCTGACCTGGTTATTCTTCAGTAGCTCAATAGGGATTCCCTGTGCCTGCACCCGTGCATGAATTTCCTGTCCGTATGGCTCCTCCAGGGCATCGGGCGTAAATAACACCTGCCTGGGTCGCCAGGATGTGAACAGCTTCTCACTCCTTTCCAATACAACAGGTTCCACTCTGTTAATCATACAACATCAAACAACTGCCCTTTCCGATTGTTGGTGGGTACTACCTGTTTGGTTTTACTTTAACCTAAACGATCTCCTGTTGCTGTACTTCTCGGCCGGAGCTGACCATCAATGAGAGAATCGTGCACTGCTACCAGGCAGCTGATCAATCCCTGCTCGTTCAAACAAGCGGTTGGTTATATACCTTTAAGACATGAAGCAGCTAATTGTAGCAACGGTTTTTATTTTTCTGATGAAGGGCGTGTTGGCGCAGCCGGCAGTGGATGTGCTGATCAAAAACGGGCGGGTGCTTGATGGTACAGGTAACTCCTGGTTTTTTGCTGACGTGGCCGTTAAAGACGGCAAGATTTTTAAGATAGGCAAGCTGGGTGCAGTCTCTGCAACTAAAACCATCGATGCAAAAGGGCTGTATGTGACGCCAGGTTTTATTGATGTGCATGGTCACATTGAAGAAGGCATCATTACCACACCTACGGCAGATAATTATATTCATGATGGTGTTACAACCGTTGTTACCGGTAACTGCGGTGGATCGGCTGCTGACATGAAACTTTTTTTTCAACGCATAGACAGTGTGCATCCTTCGATTAATGTTGCCAGCCTAATTGGTCACAACACCGTACGTGAGCAGGTAATGAACAGAGACAACAGGGCCCCTACACCAGCGGAGCAGCTAAAAATGGAAAGCCTGGTGCAGGCAGCGATGAGAGACGGTGCTGCAGGCTTATCAACCGGGCTAATATATATTCCAGGAAGTTTTGCTACAACAGACGAAGTCGTGGGGCTTGCGAAAGCAGCAGCCGGATCGGGAGGCCTCTACGCTTCCCATATTCGCAACGAAGAAAACAGTGCTGCCGAGGCCATCACCGAAGCCATCAACATTGGTAAGCAGGCGAACATACCCGTACAGATCTCGCATTTTAAAATAGGTGGAAAGGGAAACTGGGGGAAGTCGAACCAAACACTCGCACTGGTAGAACAGGCCCGCAAAGAAGGCTGGGATGTGTCTATCGACCAGTACCCCTATACTGCCAGCAGTACCAACCTGGGCGTGCGGTTGCCGAGCTGGGTTTTTGCCGGGGGCAACGATTCCATGATGGCAAGACTCAATGACCCTGGCACACGCAGCAGGGTAAAGTCGGAAATGCTGCAACAACTGGCTAAATACAAATTTAAAAATTACAGCTACGCGGTTGTAGCTGCTTACGCCGCAAACCCGGCTTACAATGGCAAAAGTATTACCGAGATTAACCAGAGTTTGGGCAGGCGGCCGAAAGCAAAATTTGAAGCCGAAACGATTATGGATATGATACAAAAGGGTGGTGCGCAAATGGTTTACCACAGCATGAATGAAAAAGACGTACAGTACATCATGCAATATCCATATGCCATGTTCGGTGCAGATGCAGGTGTACCCGTTCCCGGCAAGGGCTCGCCGCATCCGCGTGGTTACGGCACCAATGCAAGGGTACTGGGTCGCTATGTACGCGATGAAAAAGTGATCAGCCTTTCGGAAGCGATCCGAAGGATGACCTCGCTCGCAGCGCAAAAATTTGGACTGGCAGACAGGGGATTGATCCGGGAAGGGTTGGCTGCCGATATAGTTATCTTCGATGAGGCCCAGGTACAGGATCTGGCGACTTTCGCAGCACCACATGCTTACTCCAAAGGTTTCAAATATGTGCTGGTGAACGGGCAGGTGGTAGTAGAAGATGAAAAACATCTGGGAACCCGAAGCGGCCTTGCCTTGAGGAAAATAAATTAAGGCGTCCAACCATAGCAAACCTTCAATGAAGTACACCACTACAATGATCATTCGCTCCGCTAGTAATTCATCAATTTCAACACTTACCTGATCCCCGAACAATGAAAAAAATTTTTCTACTCCTGTTG
>JBGTIL010000603.1:0-2123 GCA_041745695.1 Chitinophagaceae bacterium
TTGATATTGAAGATGCCCTAATGCGTGGCACTATCATCTGCTACCTGTTAAGCGATGCTGCACAGATCCAGTTGTGGCCCACAGTTAAAAAACACCTGACGCCTGGTAAAGCTCTGTATTTTTCCCACGGCTTTGGTATTACTTATAACGACCAGACAGGCATTGTTCCACCACCAGATGTTGATGTGTTTTTAGTCGCACCCAAAGGCTCAGGTACTTCACTCAGGCGCATGTTTTTACAGGGACGCGGCCTTAACAGCAGCTACGCCATTTTCCAGGATGCAACAGGAAGGGCTTTTGAACGAGCAGCTGCAATGGGTATCGCTATCGGTAGTGGATACCTGTTCCAGACAGATTTCAAAAAAGAAGTATACAGCGATCTTACCGGGGAAAGAGGAACACTTATGGGTGCCATTCAGGGAATATTTGCGGCCCAGTTTGAAGTGCTGCGTTCTAAAGGACATTCGCCTTCAGAAGCTTTCAATGAAACCGTTGAAGAACTGACACAGTCTCTCATGCCGCTCGTAGCAGAGAATGGTATGGACTGGATGTATGCCAACTGCTCTACTACAGCACAGCGCGGCGCGCTCGACTGGTGGAAGAAGTTTCGCGACGCAACCTTGCCTGTTTTTCAGGACCTTTACGAAAGTGTTGCAAGCGGAAAAGAAGCTGCCAAATCGATCGACAGCAACAGTAAGGACAACTATCGCCAGGGACTTGAAGAAGAACTGAAAGAACTCCAGGACAGCGAATTGTGGCAGGCAGGAAAGGCAGTCAGGAATCTTCGCCCGGAAAATCAGAAACCCCAGTCGCCTTCCGACGCAGGAGAGGCCGACAAACAGCATCAGAAAGTAAAATTTTCATCAACGCTCTATAATGACTGATACTCGGGAGATCGCGAGCAAGCTTGATTATGCCAAGGCAGTGGCAGCCCTTAAAGGGGTTGTCAATAGAACTCCCCTGCTTTTTAATCAAAGTCTCTCCAAAAGGTATAATTGTAACCTGTATTTAAAACGGGAAGACCTCCAGATTGCCCGCTCTTACAAGCTGCGTGGTGCCTACAACATGATGAGCACGCTGCCTTTCGAACAGATACAAAAAGGTGTTGTTTGTGCAAGCGCGGGCAATCATGCACAGGGGTTTGCCTGGTCCTGCAAAAAACTGGGTGTACCGGGCGTCATCTTTATGCCCACGATCACGCCGTTGCAGAAGGTTCACCAAACAAAGTTTTTTGGTGAACATTTCATCGAAATCAGACTGACTGGCGACACCTTCGATGACTGCGCAGTAGCTGCCAGAGCTTATACCGAGGCACAGGGGCTGACGTTTATACCGCCCTTCGATCACCACAAGATCATAGAAGGACAAGCCACGGTCGGGGTAGAAATATTGGAAGACCTTGCGGGCATTGACTATCTTTTTATACCGGTGGGCGGAGGCGGATTAAGCGCCGGCGTTGGCTCTTATTTCAAAACATACTCACCCAAAACGAAGCTCATTGGTGTAGAACCGGAAGGAGCACCCTCCATGAAAGAAGCCCTGAAAGCAGGACACCCGGTGACTCTTACGTCTATCGACCGTTTTGTTGACGGTGCTGCGGTCAAACGCGTCGGCGACCTCACTTTTTCTATTTGCAAAGAAGTGATAGACGAAATGGCACTTGTGGCTGAAGGAAAGATATGTTCTATCATACTCAAATTGTATAACGAAGATGCCCTGGTAGTAGAACCCGCCGGGGCTCTTTCAATTGCTGCATTGGACGATTTCGCAGAAGAAATTCGAGGTAAGACTGTTGTATGTATAGTAAGCGGCAGCAACAATGATATAGACAGGATGCAGGAAATTAAAGAAAGGTCTCTCCAGTATGAAGGATTCAAACATTATTTTCTTATACGCTTTGCGCAGCGCCCTGGCGCTTTAAAAGAATTTGTAAACCATGTACTCGGCCCGGGTGATGACATCGTTCGCTTCGAATACATGCAAAAACATAATAAGGAATCAGGCCCCGCCCTGGTTGGTATCGAACTTAGATCTACAAAAGATTATGAGGTGCTTGTTCAAAACCTGAAGAAACACGGGATCAATTACACAGAATTAAACAAACAGGATAATTTATTTGAATA
>JBGTIL010000604.1:0-11828 GCA_041745695.1 Chitinophagaceae bacterium
GCCATTATAATCCACAGTGCTGGTGGTGCCCAGGAGATAAGAAGAAAAAGATCCGGGAAAGTTATTGCTGCCTCCAGCGCGTAACAAGGCTCCGTTTGAAAGGGTAAAGGTGCCGCCCAACGTGCTCCTGTTGGCAGCGAATGCACCCAGATCCAGCGTGCCAGTCAAAACTGATAAAGCGTTGCTGATAACAACATTACCAGTTAGCGACAGGGTACCTGAAGGTTTGTTAATGACTAATTTATTAAACGACTCACCGGAACTTGTGGCACTGCCTGCTCCGGTAAAAGTCACTGTTCCCGTACCTGCGGAAAACACCCCTGCATTCGACCAGCTTCCCTCAACCTCCAGATTTACTGTGTCACCCGCCAGCTGGGCACCTGGTGATATCGTTACGTTTCCCCCTACTGTGGTGGCAGCACCAATGGTAAAATTGCCTGCAACCACAGCCAGGTTTCCGGTAAGGCTTGCCGCACTGCCAAGCAGCGCTGTACCCGAAGTTTTATTAATTGTTACGTGATGGTAGGCAATACCCGGCACTGCCTGCGAACTGCTGCCATTAAAATGGACCGTCCCGGTGCCTTTATTAAAGCTGCCGGAGGTATAAGTATAATTATTACCTACAATCAAGTTACCATTTCCTGTAAAATTAATCGCGGCGGCGCCACTTTGCGAAAGCGATCCGTTGACTGTGACCGTTCCTGTCGAAATGTTGATATTGATCTCTCTTCCAGCCAAGCCAGAACTTAAGTTCAGGTCACCCATAACCGTTATGTTCTGACTACCGGCAGTAATGTTATGTGTAGCGTTTGCCGACCAGGCACCCGTTAAATTTCCACGTGAGGTCAGCGAACCTGCCGTAACAGTAAGGGTAACCGGTTGTATACTACCCAAATGAACACTCTTTTCTGTTACCACGCTGCTGATCACCGGCTGATTAGTGTAAGCAGCAGTACCAATTTCAACAAGGTCTGTAAGCACCGGTGGCGTAGAACCCGCGCCCTGTAACACTACCCAGTTTCCGGCTGTATTCCAGTCTGAACTTACGCTCCCTGTCCAACGCACAATTTTCGCGTCTTCCGAGAGCGTCCAGCGGTTGGTAATATTGGTAAGCCCGTTATACTCTACATAGTTAGCTGTTGTGCTGTTGGCAAGTTTACCAGACAAGCCCCAGGCTGTTCCGTTATATCTCCAAAGTGCAATAGTTGCCTCATCATCTCCGTTGAGTTCTGCATCTTCGTAGTGCAATCTTAAAGTAGCGGTGTAGGTGCCGGCTGGAACAGAAATGTTGTAGCTGCGGTTGATCGATGTTCCGTTGGGGAAATCAGCCACAGGATTCGAAATAACAGTTACAGTGACTGAGGTAACGCCACTTACAGCAGAAAAGTTGATGCTGTTCTCAGGACCCTCGAAAGCGTACGACACACCGGCTGAATAGGTATGTGTACGGGTGATCGTTCCCAAAATAATTCCGGTCCCTGTGCGTGTATTGGTAATGCTCAGTGTATTGGCATTCGTGAGCATACTGCCACTGGTCATGTTGACGGTAGCAGCCGAAACATTGTTATTGAGCGACAAAGTATTGCTCGGTAAAGTTTTAGCGATTGTGAGAAGATTGAACGAATTGGTACCGGATAGAAAGGCATTGGTGCCGCCCGTAAATTGGACAGTACTTGTGCCTGCATTGAAGGTACCGTTGTTGATCCAGTTACCTGCTACGCTGTGCGTAAAACCTGCAGCATTGAACGTGGTACCTGCACCAATGGTGAGGGCATTGTTTACAGCCAGGTTGCCGCCTGCCGTTTTAGTAGCCGTATTAGATAAGGTCAACATGTTGTAAGTGATGGCATTGATCGTTTGTGCCCCCGACCCGTTGAAATGAACTGTATTAGGAACGTTGGCAGTAACGTTCAATGTGCCTGCCGTGATCGTTAACAAATTCGAAATTCCGAGTGTTGCATTTCCCGACAGTATCAGGGTTATGCCACTAATAGTTACATCAAATAAATTTGCTGTTCCATTGAGCGAGGAGCTTGCCGAAAAAGTAGCAGTGCCCGCGGAAGCTGTGAGCGCCCCGCTGACATCCAATGCCACTGATACTCCAAAATTGCTGCTGGCAGTTACCGAACCACTGACAAAAAGCCCCGCGAACGATGCGGTTCCTGCACCTGATATTGTTTTTGTAGCGCCACTCATTGTGACATTACCACTGCTTGCGGTTAATGAGCCGGAGGTCGACAGATTGCTCGCTATAATAAAGGAGGCGGTTGTGGATACACTGCCGGTAACTGTGAGGTTATGCAGGCTTATACCCATTCCACTAATGGTTTTGGTTGCGCCGGACATAGTGAGTGTGCCGGAAGCTGCGTGGGTAAATGTGCCCGGCCCACTGGTGAGTAGATTACCACTTACCGAAATGGCTGCAAGGGAAGAAGTAAGGTTGGAAGCCACAAAACTGAGGTTATTGAAATTGGTGCTGCCCGATCCACTTAATGCCTTCGATGGTCCATTGAAGGTGGCAGTTCCTGTACCCCCGTTGAACGTTCCGTTGTTAACCCAGTTGCCACCGAAGCTATGTGTAAAAGCGCCACTATTAAATGTTGTTGACACACCGATATTGACATCGCCAGCGAAAGTGATGTTGGACGCCCCTGTATAAATAACCGAAGTTGCCAGCCCAATCGCACTCGAAAAGTTGCCGGCAACAGTGAAAGCCGCCACGGGGAAGGTCTTTGTTACCGCACCAGTGCTACCACTGATGATCAGGTTGCCATAGGTACGGGCGCTGATCGCTTGTGCGGTACCGTTATACTCAACCGTACTGGTTAAGTTCAGCGTGACGGTTGCGAAGTTTTGAGGAAAGGTATTGGTGCCGCCAATTTTCAGAAAGGCACCGTTGGAAACAACAAAATTTCCACCGGCTACCGTGGCACCACGGTTTGCAGTGAATGCACCGAGGTCGCATGTGCCACTTGTGATTAAAATGTTACCGGCAGTTGCTGTCGTTGAGTTCAATGCGTTAAGGTTGGCTGACAGCGACTTTACACCGGTGCCACTTACAGTTAAGGTAGAATAAGTGAGTGTATTGAGAATCGTTTGATTGGTTGCAGTGGAGGCGTAATCCACGATACTGCCAACGCTAAGTGTGAGGGCGCCCGAAACCGTGTAATTGGCAACGAAAGTAGCCGCGTTTACCTTGATGGTACCCATACCTCCTACTGTTAATGCCGTGGCAGTGAGCTTGTAGGTTGGCGACTGCCCAGGGTTGAGCGTTCCGCTAATGGTCACTAGAGCGTTCGCCCCGCCAGAGTTGGCATTTATGCCGAGGGTTACGGTACTTCCAGCGTTAATCGATAATTTTCGGAACGTGGTTACGGAACTACCTCCAATCGATTGGCTTGAACCATTAAAAATTATTGTAGCTGCACCTGCAGTTGTAGAATAAGTCCCTGAGTTCATCCAATTGCCCGTCAGCGAAATAGATGCCTTGCCATTAACCAGGGTGCCATTTGTATTGATGGTAAGATTGCCTGCTACCGTGAGTGTAAAACCTACCGTCAGTGTGGAAGCCACCGTACCACCGATTGTCAGAGATTTAGCCGCAGAGGATGCAGTAAGGGTGGGTTGGTTAGGACCTGTAAAACTGGCGTCTCCAATAATCGCATCGGTTCCCGCTACAGGAACTCCTGCAGTCCAGTTAGACGCAACAGACCAGTTAGTACTTGTAGTGCCTCTCCAGCTAGTGGTTTGCGCAATGGCAGGAAGCGAGACGGCAGAAAACAGGATGGCAAGCGCCAGCACTATTCTTGTGGTTTTAGGCATAGGGATGGATTTGAAGCAAACAAATATGACGATAATAAAACCAAAAGTTTCTAAATATCAAAACTCTTGTCGAAGTTTAGGTAATTACCCCTGTCGGCTAATTTATGCCAAAAGCACTGGCGTGCCAGTGCTGCATGTGCGAAGTGTTTTTGTTTGTTAATTGGTAAGTCGCATTCAACCAGAAGACATCACCGCTCGAGCTGAAACCCTTTCAGACGTGCCGGACGAATTTTGCTGTTGGCAGCCTTCCACCCGGTACGGTAGATCCAATCTGTCATTTTTTTGAGCTTGGTATAATCTATATTTTGGGCATTGTCCATCGGCGTGTGGTAGTCGGCATGCAGCAGGGTTGTGTACATCAATGCCGGAATCCCCAGCCTGGCATAAGGTAAATGATCGCTTCGGAAATACCATCCCTCAACGTGCTTTGGACTATCCCAGGCTGTATCGAGTTTGAAGCGCGGTCCTTCGTCGTTTGCCTGGAGTGCCATCGTTGCGAGATCATCTGAATTTTTATGTGGTGATTGTAAGCCGAGCGCAGCAGCACTGTCAGGGTTATTTCTTCCAATCATATCGCCGTTTAATACCGCTACTATCGATTCTAGCGGAACCGTAGGGTGGGCCACAAAATGACGCGAACCCAGCAGGCCTCTTTCTTCTGCACCATGAAATACAAAAAGCGCCGACCGCTGCGCAGGTGCTTTTTTAAAAGCTCTGGCAACAGCCAGCATGGCTACATTGACACTTGCATTATCATCTGCACCATTGTAAATAGTATCTCCCGCATAAGCGTTTCTGATCCCATGCGCATCGCCATGTCCGCTGAACAGTACATGTTCGCGGGCAAGCGCGGGGTTGCTTCCGCTAATGAGGCCTATTACGTTTACAGACGGATAAGTAAAACTTTCCACAACAATGTTTGCCTGGAGTTGGGCGCTGCTGTCACGGATCCAGGTAGCAGCAGAAGTGTGCAGCCAAAGTACCGGTGCTTTGGCGGTTAGCACTGCATTTGGACCGCCTTCGATATCGTATAGTCCGCGGTTCAAATTTTCTACTGCATAGTTCCAGCTGTGTTCAGCAAAATCATCACTAATGAAAATGATTGCTGCAGCACCGCGCGCAAGCAGGTCGTTGCCATAGCGTGTCATCACAGCCCTGTGGTAGCGCCACTCCGGAATAGACACATCAAGGTTGATACTGTCTGGCACTACTTCTACAGCAACGGCTTTGCCTTGTATGTTGATGGTAGCATTGCCCGGGTTATTAGCCTTGCCTAAAAAGAGGACCGGTGCCGTAACAGCAGCAGGCGCAATCTGTGTTAGTAAAACATCTTTCCAAAGTTGCAGGGAGCGTGTGCCGATGCTGATGGTTGTTGTGGGAGCGATGCGGTTCCTGTAGAGTGAGAAAAACTGGAAATAAGTACCGTCGTCGCCCGCAGGTTTGAGGCCCGCCAGTTTTAGCTGATCCGCCCACCATACAGCCGATTTTAATTCGTCTAACGTGCCTGCAGATCTGCCCCTGAAGTTGTCAGCCGCAGTGCCATAGAGATCTTTTTTTAAATCAGCCATGGTAATAGCTGATAAGCCTGGAGGCTGTGTGATGGCACGCTTCACGGGTACCTGACTGAAACCTGCAATGGCATCCACGCATAGAAGAAAGCATAGCAGCGCTTTGAAACTTTTTATCATGACCCGCATTTAGTGAAAAGATAAAACCTTGTCTGCATTCCCTGAAAATTTTATGAAAGGAAGCATTCCGGTTCTGCGACTGCAGTCCTGCAACATCGATGTATATGGGCATTACAGAATCTCGAACCCTACTCTTTTTTTCGGGCAAAGCTGCCACTGATATGCTTCAGCTGGAGTACAGAAAAGCTGGCGGTTAAAACACCTTTTCAATCACGAGGTTGAGCACCTCCACCAATATCAGCAGGATAACAATCCATTCCAAAATATTACTGTAGCGGTGTTGCAGTAGTGCACGAAATAGCTCCAGGTTGTCGCGAATAATAGCCAGTCCCTCGCTCATTGTACGCACCCGCACCTGCAGGTCAAAGGTTCGCTTCAGGTCGTTATCGATACGGTTTAAACTTTCGTTCTCCCAGGTCTCCGGAGGTGAGTCGAACACATAAATGCTTTCTGCGATCCGGTTACGCAGCAGTAAGGTTCGACCGATGTATTGCTTGAGTTTTTTTCCGGAGATGTCGAGCTTGCCCTTATTTACCAGTCGCTGTGTGTGAAAATTAGCCTCTTCCAGCAACTTCGACATTTGTTCTTCATAATAGTCCAATGCCACCGACTGCGACACATTCAGCATCACCAGCCTCAACACATCAATATTGGCTGAAGGCACTTCAATTTTATTAAACCCAACCCTCAGTTCCTTAGCGCCTGTTTCTACAAGGTATTCTTCGGTGAGGCTATCCTCAAATAATGTTTTGCAAAAGGGAGTGATCAATAAAAGAAACTGGGAAATACTCACGGCGTCATAATTCAGGAAGCAAACAGCACCGTATTTAAAAACGTATACAAATTGTTCAGCATCTATCCTGTAAAACAGTTCGGAAGGATCACTGAAATACAGATCACCTTTA
The DNA here is from genome assembly GCA_041745695.1 of Chitinophagaceae bacterium. GTDB lineage: Bacteria > Bacteroidota > Bacteroidia > Chitinophagales > Chitinophagaceae > Flavisolibacter. Next base: position 6,416 of record JBGTIL010000604.1, read on the forward strand.
AAGGCGGCACTGAATAGTTTAACGTCTATCGTGTCAGCGATCTGGTAGGATACCACCTTTTGTGTCATTCAACTTTCTTTACGTGTCGTTCGCATTCACTGCTGAACAAGCATGAATTCGAATCACAAAGGTACATACACCAGTTATTGCAGCCTGACAGGGAGCGCCTGCATTGAAGACTTATAGAATAAAAGTGGTTCTTACAGGTATTTCATCGAGAGGAACAGAACCTCGCTGCCGCGAATAAAGCTTCTGAATGTGGCGGAGTCACACAATCAATTATCTATCTTGTAGCCGATGGGTTTGAAAGAATAATTGTTTGACATTTCTGCAGAGCAGGCTGTCATTCCAACAATCAAATCCATCCTGGCTTCCAGCACAACGTAGTCGCCGGCTTTGCTTTTTGGCGGGAGCACCGAAACCTTGCCCGTGACCCCGTCTACAGGAACGTTCATAAAAATGTTGAAACAGGAAGGAATATTATCAGGCATGATGCCAAATGGTTGCAGGGCTTCAGAAAGGTTACCGAAGCAGCCACGGTGGGGTTCCGTATGACCGTAGATGATCCGGAAAGTATCAGCACTGCACGGAGTGAGCAAAAAGTCATGTTGTCCCACGGTGTCTTCCACCATATCAAACATTACATTACTCCGATTGGAATAAAACGGGTGACCCTTGGTGAGATAGATGGTTTCTGCGTAATCGATAGTGCGTCCGGAAGAAAGGTATTCAGCACTGTCATCCAGGTTGTAGCAAATAAAATCAGACACCTGCTCTCCCTCCAGGTCAACCACGGTCAGACGCTGGGCTTTCTTCAAAACAAAAGCAACGCCACTACGAGGCGCTATGATGTTCAACTCCGGCATGGTGAATTTTTAAAGGACATTGCCAGCTGGCATCATACTGCCTACCACTGTATTGAAAAACTTCTGATGCTGTTCCAAAATCGTCCAACATAGGATTGACAGATCCAGAATAGGCTACGTCGCGCTTGCGTACAGCACCTTTAATATTGTCATATTTGGATGTGGCTCTCAATTGTTCAAACTGGGCATGAGGATTAAACACAAGTGTTGCATAAGCAAACTGGCGGGTAAGCCGGCTGCTGCCTGGATGCAATCCTACAATATAAAAAGCTTCGCCCTTTAAGCTAAAACTAAAACTTCCGGAAGCTGGGTCAGCAGCTACACGGGCGTCGTATCCGTAATTTCGCGCGTCCATATCGGACAGCGACTGCAGCCTTTGCCAAAGCAAGGCGTCAAAAGCTTCCTCTGTTGGCATTTCGGGTCCTTTGAATATTACTGCTGCGCTGTGGTACAAATCACCTGCAGCCCTGTACCGCTCTACAAACTCATAAATAAAGCTCAATATAGCAGCATCATCATGAGGGCAGGCCAGATGGTCAGCAACCATGCAACTTATTTGAGACTTAGCCAGCGCAGCTTTTGCCGCAATACAGGCGAACTCTCTTCGATCCAGGTAGATCTTATACGATTCGATTATTTGGGTGTCCAGGGCACTGTTCATAGATCCTTTTTCCCCATTGTAATTAAACAATCATGCCTTTCCTCAATTGTTTAGTATTATTTTTAGATCGGATGCACACACTAAACATTCCACCAATCCGCTACCAATTAAGTTTCTTCTCGAGTGCCCGTAACAATTTGAAATGCTTTCTTGCCGCGTTCAGGTATGCCAAACCATCGGCATGTGACCAAACGGGCACTCCTGCCCTTTGGTTTATCCTGGCAATTTGATACAAAATCTGCCAGTGCTGAGCCAGGACTTGCAAAGCCTTCAACAGCGAATTACCATTGCCATAAATGTGGTGCGGCTCTGCCCCACAGCCATTGAATTCCAAAATTGAAAAGTTTTCCCCATTCTCAAGGCTTTCGATAGAGTCGCATTTTATGTCGTACCGGCCGTAATAAAAGCCTTTAGTAGCGTGGCTCCAGGAGTCGAGCAAGGAAATCAGGCGGTTAGGATCACCAAAATTGATATTAACAAGTTGTCCACCACGACTGAGGTTGAAGGCCTCTGACAGGATTATTTGCTCACCTTCCGGAATAACTTTTGTCAAACCGGACCCGTGTTTTAAATAAACCTCATCACGACGGTAATTACACCGCGGATTTTTATCGATGAGCTGTTTCAGCGTTGCTATGCCGTCTCCTGTGACCTCCAAACCTTCTTTTCTCACCATCCCGGTAATGCTTCCTTTTGCCGAACCCGGGTAGCGATAATAAAAAATACTAATTTCCATGGCGTAGCCAACCAGCTCCTGCACCAAAAACGGAAAACTGGCTACAGCTGCATAAGCATTGAGCTGATCCCGGTTGTTGATGCGCCGAAAGAGAAGTCCCATCATGCCCACGTCTGGTTTAACAACAAACGGGTAAGTAAAACCCAATGGAAGAATACTAAGCTCAATGTCAGACAACGACATGCCTGGCTCAATAAGGACCGTCTTTGGATAAGTGCCCACTGGAAGACAGGCATACATTTCAGTTTTTGTTTCTCCCTCAAAACCGCCAAATGTTAATGATGGATTAGAAGGTGTGAAAAACCAAAAGCTTTTGGCACGCAGGCAGTACCAGAGCCATACGGGAGCAATGGGCAAATACTTGATTCGGTACTGCCAGGTTTCCCAGTGCAGCAGACGATAGAATAATTTCTGCAAGCGCATCGTACATAAAAATAGTGGCTCGCTTGACTGGTAGAAAATTTTTTACCAAAGGTTGTAATTGTTCTGCTTCATTTGCCTTACTAACCTTTGATGATTTGTTTACCGCGTAAGTTGGATGCGGGGATAATATATGCCACTACCTACCTGCCGCCCGCAGTGAGCACAGGTTTACTTCATGATACGGCATTTGGATTCGACAGAAAAACACTTTAGGTGTTGAACAATAAAAAATCGTTTAACTGCCATAACTATTACGCTATTTCGTACAATTGCATAATTTCCAACGAATTACGGTTGAGATTTTTTTGTGTATGGGGACCAGGAGAAAATATAAGCAGCTGAAACTATGTTTGTATGCACTGAAAGACCAGTATCACTCCGTGCTGATCACATTCAGACTCAGAGACCAGGAGGTTATGGGTATATTGAATGGCAATGCAGACGACTGGCAATTTACTTCCAGCAGCGCCCTTTTTACCAGGCACGTACCGGGCGGTATCCTCTGCAAGTATGCTGAGTGGAGCGGAGGTGTACCCAGGATTGTAGGGCAGCTGTATCCCGAAATCATGGAAGCCGCTGCGCGGGCAGGGTACGACCTTAGCGAAAAAGAAGAAGACGGGGCTTCCATCTGAAGTTTTCCAGTTCAAATAAAAAAATTCCCCATCATTTCAGTATCGATGCATTAGGTTTCGCGTGTCGTTGTCCGGTACAAATCAGTATATTACAAACTATGAAGTTTACCTTTTGTTTGCTCCTCCAAACCATGACCTTATGGGTTTTTGCGCAACAGACTGCCCTGCCCATATTTGAAAAAGCAACCGACATTGGTGCCCCTGATATAAAAGGAGCCACCACTTACAATGCTGCTACACAAACCTTCACCCTGAAAGGTGCCGGCTACAATGTTTGGTTTAACAGGGATGAGTGCCAGTTTGCATATAAAAAGCTAAGCGGGGATTTTATTCTTACAGCAAACTTCGAACTAGTCGGCAAGGGCAAGAATCCACATCGTAAGATCGGCTGGATGGTACGCACCTCTGAGGATGCCGACGCAGCCAGTATGGATGCAGTGGTGCACGGCGACGGACTTACCGTGCTTCAGTGGCGCGGCAGCAAAGGAGCCAGCATGCGCGATCCGGAAGACGAGATCTTCTTTCCCAAGAAGAAGACAGGAATCATACAATTGGAGCGCGCCGGTGGCGTGTTTACCATGCGGGTAGCCACTTACGGCGAACCCCTGCAGGTAGTGGGTAGTCATCGTATAGAAAGCATGCCCGACGCAGTGCTCGCTGGCCTGTTCATCAGCGCCCATGATTCTTCTGCACTGGAGGAAGGCAGGGTTTGGAACGTAAGAATAGACAAGCCTGCTGATACTTCTTACAACGCGAACAGAGACGGAGCACTGGGCTGCCGCCTGGAAACAATGAATGTTTTTACCGGCATGCGGCAGGTTGTACGCGAAGCACAAATCCGTTTTGAAGCACCTAACTGGATGCCCGACGGAAAGCAATTATTATACAATGAAGGAGGCAGCCTGTACAAGGTTGCTGTTAAAGGTGGAGCCGCTGAAAAACTGAACACAGATACGATCAACAGAAATAATAATGACCACGGCATTTCTTTCAATGGTAAACTTCTGGCCATCAGCAGCCACAAGCCCGGTTTGAAGGGCGGTGGCTCCGCCGTGTACGTATTACCGTTAGAAGGTGGAAAACCAAAACTTGTTACCGAGGAGACGCCCTCCTACTGGCATGGCTGGCATCCCAACAACAAGGAAGTAGTGTTTGTGGGACAGCGCAATGGCAGTACCATTTACAACATTTACCGGGCTCATATTGGTACGGGCAAAGAAACGGCACTCACTACCAATACCAGCGGTCACGTGGATGGTCCCGAATACACCCCTGACGGACAATTTCTTTATTACAATGCCAACCCAACGGGTACCATGCAGATCTGGCGAATGAATAACGATGGTGTAAAAGAGCAGGTCACTTTCGACGAATACAATAATTGGTTCCCACATATTTACCCTGATGGTAAATGGATAGCGTTCATTTCTTTTCCACCAGACATTGACCCCGACAGCCATCCGTCGTACAAAAGGGTGATGTTGCGATTGATGCCCTTAAAAGGAGGTGCACCCAGGGTGATCGCATACCTGTATGGTGGCCAGGGAACCATCAACGTTCCTTCCTGGTCGCCAGACAGCAAACAGATCGCTTTCGTAAGCAATTCAGGAAAGTAACAGTCCGAGACTATATGTTTGGCGTTGAATCAGGGGCCCGGTTTTCCAGCAACGACAGACTGTAAAAACTGTTCTATACAATAAGTGGAAAGTTGACCGCCGGGCCCATTGAGCGTGTAGTCGAAACCATGCGTGGCCCAGGGTAGGGTAAGCAAAAAATGGGGCACCCTAAATTCTACAAGCAACTGCTTTAGCCGCACACTGTGCTGATAAGCTACGAGCACATCGTTTTTCCCGTGTATTAAAAGTGTCGGAGGCGATGCAGCACTAATCCATGTGGTTGGGGAGCTTTGAACGTAAGCCTGGGGCACTTCTCCATAGCTGCCGCCCAGGAAATTGTGGAGCACGGCTCCTGAATTAAATACCAAAGGATTGGCGGGATGTTGGGCACCCCAAACCATGTCGGCAGGACCATAAAACGAAATCACTCCCTTGATCTGAGGTAACGCTAATTGATAAGCAGCAGTGAGCACCAATTG
>JBGTIL010000605.1:0-8921 GCA_041745695.1 Chitinophagaceae bacterium
CTTAACAGGTTTGGTTTTGGGCAGCAGGCAATTGCACAATCTAACTATGGAAACGAGGATTTGAAGTGGGAGACCTCTACCACTTACAATGCGGGAATTGATTTTTCTGTGTTTAAAAGTAGGCTCACTGGTTCAATTGACTATTTTGATAAAAAAACGACGGATGTCTTGTTCGAACAGAATATTGTGCAGCCCGCTCCAGGAGGAAGAATCTGGATCAATTTGCCAGGAAATGTGACCAACAAGGGTGTTGAAATCATGTTAACCGGTGGTTTAGTAAGAAGCAAAGATGTCAACTGGAATCTGAGTGGTAATGCTTCTTTCCTGAAAAATAATGTAGAAGGATTGCCAGGATTTTATGAAACCGGCGAGTTAAGGGGTCAGGGTTTTAGCGGAGTTAGAGGTCAGCGCCTCATCAGCGGACAGCCCCTGAACGTTTGGTACCTGAGAAGATTCGAAGGTATTGACAAGGCCACAGGACAAAGTATCTATGCGGACGGCGGCAACACGCTTTACTATTCCGGAAGTCCGAATCCAACGATGCTCTTAGGCATCTCATCAGACTTCAACTACAAGCAGTTTACTGCTACTGTAAACATGAATGGTAATTTTGGACAATATGTTTTCAATAATACGGCTGCAACGGTTTTAGGAATCGGAAACCTTGGCACTCGGAACATCGCGAAAGACCTTGTTGGAACTGATGTGAAAGAAGCTATTTCCAATGCCCCAGCCCCTTCCACCCGTAACCTTGAAAAGGGTGACTATATTAAGATGGCAAATGCAAGCATCGCTTACAGGATCGGGAACATAGGAAACAGCATCAGGAATCTGAATATTTCGCTTACCGGACAAAACCTATTCTTCATTACGAAGTACAAAGGATTTGATCCTGAGGTGAATACTGACGGCGGATTTGGTGGTATACCTTCATTGGGTATTGAATATATCCCTTATCCTTCCTCCAGGACATTCCTGATCGGACTCAGCTTCTCTTTATAATATTAAATTTTTTACACAATGAAACATAGTAACATTTTTTACCTCGCAATTGGCGGACTAATGGTTTCCTCCTGCACCAAGCTGGACGAGCGGTTCAGGGGTGAATTGGAGGTAAGCAATTCCGGCAACATATCTGCAAATCAATTACTCACCAGTGCTTACAACTCTCTCAATGGTCCTTATCAACAGGGAGATGTATGGCACACACAGCAACACACTACAGACGAAGTGATCGCTCCTACAAGAGGCGGCGACTGGGATGATAACGGTCAGTGGCGCGCTTTGCACGCCCACACCTGGAACGCTGATCAGGGTCAGATCCGTGGAGCCTTCAACGGTTTACTTGCTGCACAGTTCTCTGCTTCCAATGTGTTGCAATTCAAGCCTAGCACGCAACAAGCTGCTGAAGCCAGATTCATCAGAGCACTGTCTATGTACTCTGTACTCGATGGCTACAACCAGGTACCCTACCGTTCCGATCTTTCCAACTATAAGGTATTACCGGCAACACTGAAGGGCACTGAGGCTGTCGCTTTCATTACAACTGAGCTCAACGCAATCATGAACGATTTGCCAGATGCTGGAGCAGCCTCTCTTGCAAATAAGAATGGAGCCAGAGCATTGTTGATGAAGCTTTATTTAAACAGGGGCGTTTATGCCAACAGGGCTGCACCAACTTTTGATGCGGCAGATATGAACCAGGTGATCACCCTTGCAGATCAGATCATCAATAGCGGAAAGTACTCATTGAGCGATGTGTTCTTTGATAATTTCGCTCCTAACAACGATTCAAGATCAAGAGAAAATATCTTCACACTGTACAACCAGGGTGGCGATAGGGGTGGTAACATTCGCGGCTTCGCATTCCAAACTTCGCACTACAACATGAACCCGAGCGGATGGAACGGTTTTACGACTCTTTCAGACTTCTACGACAAGTTTGAAGCAGTAGACGAAAGACGTGGTATTTTCTACGCTTATCCAGGTTCACTTCCTAATCCTGGAATGAGACAGAATGTAGGCTTTCTGGTTGGTCAGCAATACGACCTCACTACAGACGCAGCTTTGAAAGATAGAAAAAATAATCCCCTGGCCTTTACAAGAGAGGTGAAGATCAGAGAAACTGGTAATAACCTTGAAATCACTGGTATCCGCGTCATCAAGTATCCTTTTGACTATGGCACCCAGGGAGACCAGAAGAACAATGATTTCGCCATATTCCGTTTGGCTGATGTAATGCTGATGAAAGCTGAAGCATTATTGAGAACAGGTAAGCCTGCTGAAGCATTGGTTTTGGTCAACACTATCCGAATAAAGCGCAGGGCAACAGCAATGGTTGCTGTTAGTCTGGATCAATTACTCGATGAAAGAGGACGCGAAATGTATTGGGAAGGCTGGAGAAGAAATGATCTGATCCGCTTTGGAAAGTTCTTACAACCATGGCAGGAAAAAGCACAGTCAAATCCAAGAAATTTACTGTTCCCGATTCCGAACGATCAGTTAGCAGTTAATCCTAATTTAACGCAGAACCCAGGTTACTAATTATCATTGCTAAACATAGAAAGAAAAAGGTCATTTAATAGTGACCTTTTTCTTTTTCTACCCCAGGCATCATGAGGGCTATTTATTTGATCTTTTTTGTTTTATTGCTAGGTTGCCAGCGGGAGAATTCTTCAAAGACTTTGTTTTCACTGGTAAACAATTCGGGCATTGTATTTAAAAACGAGGTCCACAATTCTGCCGACTTTAATATTTTTAGTTATCGGAATTTTTACAATGGCGGCGGGGTAGGAATCGGAGATATCAATAATGATGGACTGTCTGATGTATACTTAACAGCCAACCAGGGAGCGAATAAACTCTTCTTGAATAAGGGAGATTTTAAGTTTGAAAACATCTCACAAAAGGCGGGTTTTACCAAAAAGGAAGACTGGAGCACCGGTGTGACCATGGTAGACATCAATGCCGATGGCTGGTTAGACATATATGTATGCAATGCGGGTTTCATTAACGGCACAGCGCCTGAAAGCCAGCTCTTCATCAATAACAAAGATCTGACCTTCACCGATTCGGCAGAAAGCTATGGTCTCACCAATCGTGGTGGATACGCTACCCACGCTGCTTTTTTTGACTACGATCTCGATGGCGACCTGGACGCATTCATCATCAACAACAGCTTCATCCCGGTGAATACCCTCAACTACGCCAACAAGCGCAGTCTTCGTGCGAAAGACTGGCCAGTGGCTGAATACCTGAAGGGCGGTGGAGAGCGGTTTTTGAGAAATGATGGGGGCAAGTTTACCGATGTTAGCCAGGAAGCCGGGGTACATGGAAGCTTAATTTCCTTTGGACTGGGCGTTACTGTTGGCGACGTTAATGCAGATCATTATCCCGACGTATACGTATCAAACGACTTTTTTGAAAGGGACTATCTATACATCAACCAGAAGAATGGCTCGTTCAGGGAAGAATTGGAACAATGGGTACAGCACACCAGCCTTGCGTCCATGGGTGCTGATATAGGCGACATTAATAATGACGGCTACCCCGACATATTTACCACAGACATGATGCCCGATGACGACTACCGGCTAAAAACAACCTCCCTGTTCGACAATATTGATGTGTATCGCTTAAAAGAAAAGTCTGGGTTTTATCATCAATTTATGCAGAACACACTGCAGCTTAATACGAAGGATGGCAAGTTTTCTGATATCGCCTTTTACAGCGGTGTAGCCGCTTCCGACTGGAGCTGGGGCGGATTGATCCTGGATGCTGACAACGATGGCTATTCCGATATTTTCGTTTGTAATGGCATCTACCGCGACGTCACCAATCAGGATTTCATCGACTATTTCGCCAATGATGTGATCCAGAATATGGTAATGAACGGGAAGAAAGAGGAGGTGGACAAGATCATCGACAAGATGCCCTCAAACCCGCTGCCTAACAAGGCATTTAAAAACCTGGGTAATCTTAAATTCTCAGATGAAGGAGTGGAGTGGGGCCTCGACAAACCTTCTTTTTCCAACGGGGCAGCTTACGGTGATCTTGACAACGATGGTGACCTTGGCCTGATCGTGAATAACGTAAATCAGGATTGCTTTGTCTACAAGAATAGCAGTCGGGAGGTATCCAAAACGAATTACATAAGTCTCTCTTTACAAGGAAAGGGCAGCAATACGTTTGCGGTTGGAGCCAAGATCCAGGTGTTTCAGAAGGACAATATTATTAGCCGGGAAGTGATGCCCAGCCGCGGATTTCAATCATCGGTCGATTATAAGGTTGTTATGGGGCTTGGTGATCGCGCAGTGGATTCGCTGCTGGTTTTCTGGCCGGATCTATCAAAAACTACCATCATAAAACCTGAAGTTAACAGGAATCTTGTTTTAAAACAGGAGGTCAGTCGTCAAAACCTTTCGGTGCCGGTGAGTATCCCTGATACCTTGCTGGCACAAACAGTGAAACAAACTTTCGACAAGCATACAGAGGATGATTATATCGACTTTTATTATGAGCGGGGCGTGCCGTTGATGCTCTCACGCGAAGGACCTAAGGGAGCGCAAGGTGATGTGAACGGCGATGGACTCGTGGATCTGTACATTGGTGGTGCCTCGGGACAAAATGGTCAGCTTTACCTACAGGGAAAAAACGGGTTTGTGAAAAGCGCACAAACGACATTCAACACGGCCGGGTTTGAAGATGTGGCTGTATTATTTTTCGACTGCGATCAGGACAAGGACCTCGATCTTTTTGTGGGATCCGGTGGCAACCACCAGCCCGTCAACAGCTTTCAACTTCAGAATCGTTTATACATCAATGATGGCAAGGGTAACTTTTCCCTTGCTGCAAATGCACTGCCCCTGAGCGGAATGAATACGGCAGTAGTGGCACCAAATGATTTCGATTCAGATGGCGACATTGATTTATTTGTGGGCAGCCGGAGCGTGCCAAGGAACTACGGAACGGCGCCGCAAAGTTTTTTGCTGCTGAATGATGGTACTGGAAAATTTAAAGACATCACCAATACGGCCGGTCAAATCTTGGGAAAAGCAGGAATGATTACGGGTGCTGTGTGGGCCGATGTAATGAATGATACTAAAAAGGAGCTTGTTGTCGTAGGTGAGTGGATGACACCACGCGTTTTTTCTTTCAACGCAGGTAAATTCACAGAGCTTAATACCAATCTCTCCAGTTTATTCGGTTTATGGCAGACAGTTAGTGCAGCAGACGTGGATGGCGATGGGAAAGAAGATCTGCTGATAGGAAATTTGGGAGAGAATTTTTACCTGAACCCGGCGGAGAAAACGCCGGTGAAATTGTGGATCGCGGACTATGACAACAACGGAAGTACCGAAAAGATTTTTACCCGAAACATTGCGGGGAGGGATGTTCCGGTTTTCCTGAAGAAGGAACTTACCGATCAGATCGCTTCGTTGAAAAAACAAAACCTGCGGTATGATGAGTTCGGCAGAAAGTCTATGCAGGAATTGTTCCCCCCGGAGGTCATTAGCAAGTCGGAGGTCAAGCTGTTCAACTACTCCAGTTCCATTGTTGCGTTGAGCAGGAAAGACGGCAATTTTTTAGTAGAGAAGCTTCCCGTGGAGGTGCAGTTTTCTTCAGTGAATAAAATCCTTTCAACAGACGTTAACGCAGATGGAAGGTTGGACCTGGTGATTGGAAGTAATAAATTTGGTTTTCAACCCCAGTTTTCCCGGCTTGACGCCAGCTATGGAAATGTGCTCCTGAACAAAGGTGGAGGTGCGTTCATTGCTATGCCGTCGAAGCAATCAGGAATTACCCTCACAGGGCAGGTCACTGATATTATTGAAATCCCTGGCAATAGGCAACGGCAGCTGTTGTTTCTGCGAAATGATGACTTCCCCGCTCTGTACAAGATTAAATAGTGGCTAAGATGTTGACCATACGAAGTGTCCTTGCGTTTTCTGCTTTGCTTATGGCGCTGGTGTCGGGGTGCAGGTCGGACAAGGAGCAGGAAGCTTTATTTGTGACACTTGATCATACCAAAACTGGTTTGAACTTCTCAAATAAGGTGAAGCCTACCACCGCATTCAACATGTTTCACTACATGTATTTTTATAATGGTGCCGGGGTGGGCGCGGGCGACTTTAATAAAGACGGCTTGATTGATTTATTTTTTTCGTCTAACCAGGAACACAATAAACTGTACTTAAATAAAGGCGGCCTTCAGTTCACAGATGTTACATCAAAAGCAACCATTCCGCAGGATGGTGGATGGTCAACAGGTGTAAGCGTTGTGGATATTAATAACGATGGTCTGCTCGACATTTATATATGCAAGGTGGGAAATTTCGAGATGCTAAAGAGTAAGAACCAACTTCTTATTTGCCAGGGTATCAACAAAGACAATGTTCCTTTTTACGCAGACAAGGCAATGGAATACGGGCTTGCTTTCTCCGGCTTCAGCACTCAGGCAGCTTTTTTTGATTACGATATGGACGGTGACCTCGATTGTTTTTTACTGAATCATTCTGTTCACCAGAATGGTTCGTTTGCCGAACGGGAAAAGTTTATCGGAACCTACCATCCACTTTCGGGCGATCGGATATACAGGAACGATGGCAACCGTTTCACAGATGTCACCAAAGCCACGGGCATCAACAGTTCTGCAATCAGTTATGGACTGGGTATAGCAGTATCAGACATAGACCTGGATGGGTTCCCGGATATGTATGTGGGCAACGACTTTCATGAAAACGATTACCTCTACATCAATCAGCGTAACGGTACTTTCGTTGACAAAACAACACAGCAACTGATGCATACCAGCCAGTTTTCGATGGGTGTAGATGTGGCTGATGTAAACAATGATGCGCAACCTGAAGTGATCGTAACTGATATGCTTCCCTCTGACCCTTATATATTAAAAAGATCTTTGGGCGACGATGAATTCGATATTTATAACCTGAAGGTGAGCTACGGCTACAATCATCAGTACACCCGCAACAATCTCCAATGGAACAGGGGTAATGGTGTGTTCACAGAGCTGGGATTGTACGCGGGAGTAGCTGCCACAGATTGGAGCTGGGCGCCCTTATGGATGGATTTTGATAATGATGGAACTAAAGACCTGTTCATTTCGAATGGCATTCCGAGACGATTGAACGATATAGATTATGTAAGCTTTGTAACGAATACCGAGATCCAGGAAAAGATCAGGAGCAACAGGATAGGAGGTGGGGATATGGATCTGATAGACCAGTTTCCCCAGATAAAATTGCCGAATAAATTTTTTCGAAATAAGGGAAATCTATCTTTTGAGGATGCTGCCGGGCAAATCAAAAATGACAAAAACACTTATTCCAATGGGGCTGTTTATGCCGATTTAGACAATGATGGTGACCTGGATGTAGTTGTGAACAACATCGATGATCCTGTTGTGGTTTATGAAAACAAAACAAGTTCAGGCCCAGCTAATCGTTACGCAAGTATCACACTCGTTGGACCGCCAACTAATGTCAATGCCGTGGGAGCTAAAGTGATCGTGTTTGCAGATAGCAGTATCAGGACTTACGAAAAATTTCCGGTGCGGGGCTTTCAGTCAAGCATGGAAACGCCTGTTCATATCGGGTTGACCAATACAGCCGTTGATAGCGTGATCGTTGTATGGCCCGACAATAGTTTTCAGAAATTAAGCAGCGTTCCATCTGCAGCACTTTCGGTTACTTATCAGCCCGGCCTTCCTGCCTTCGACTACCAAACTTTGCGTCCCAGGCAACAGCATCTTTCCAAACAAATGGCAGACATTACTAATGAGGTGCGCCTGGATTACAAACACGTTGAGAATCCATTCGTTGAGTTCGACAGAGAGCCGCTTATCCCATTTATGGTTTCGAAAGAAGGCCCCGCGATTGCCATTGCTGATGTAAACGGAGATGGACTCGATGATATTTTTATGGGATCTTCCCGAACCGGGAAGAGTGCTGTGTACCTCCAAAGCAGCAACGAAAAGTTCCAACGTTCGTCGCAGCCCGATTTGGAAAACGACAGCACCTACGAGATGGTGGACGCCTGCCTGGTAGACGTAAACGGCGACAAGGCTCCCGACCTGGTAGTAGCCACAGGCGGTAACGAATACTATGGGATCGACGACCACTTATTGCCGCTTGTCTACATCAACAATGGCAAGGGTCAATTTGCAAGGCTTCCCAACGCAATGCCCGCTATACATTTGACCGCGTCCTGCATCATAGCGAGCGACTTCAACAAAGATGGTGCAGTAGATCTTTTTGTGGGTGGACGGGCAGTACCCCTTGAGTATGGACAGCTTCCTTCTTCCTATCTATTACAAAACGATGGTAGGGGTCGTTTCACAGATGTTACTAAATCTGTAGGTATAGAGCTGTTACAATCAGGCTTCGTGAAAGACGCTGCATGGGCAGACCTCGACAAGGATGGGGACGAAGATCTGTTGCTTGCGATGGAATGGGACGGGATTACGGCTTACTTAAATGAAGGAGGCAAATTTCAGAAAAAGACATTAACGGATAAGAAGGGGTGGTGGAATTTTGTGCTGCCTTGCGATATAGATGGGGATGGAGACCTGGATCTGATTGCAGGCAACCAGGGACTAAACGGCAGGATCAAACCGTCTTTGGAAGAACCTGTAAGAATGTATGTGAACGACTTTGATGGCAACGGAAAAACAGAGCAGGTAGTTACCTATTATTTATCTGGTAGAGAAATTCCATTTGCCAATAAGAACGAATTACAGAAGCAAATTCCCGAAATAAGAAAACGGTATTTGTATGCTGCTGATTTCGCAAAAGCGAGTCTGAAAGACATATTTACACCGCAAAAGCTAAAAGAAGCTTCCGTTGTATCAGCCAATTATTTTCACACTTCCGTGTTGATCAACGACGGCAAGCTGAATTTTT